>NZ_JBVHMR010000021.1:101654-135736 GCF_055558375.1 Streptomyces sp. NPDC025793
GGGTGGTGCACCCGGGGGGGTGTTGGGCGCGTGGGGGGGCGGGGGGGGGGCGGGGGCTGCCGGTTGGGGGCTCCCCGGCGGCTGGTGGGGGGGGGGGGGCCCGGGGGGGGCCCCCCCCGCCCGTTTCCACCGGCTTGTGCCGGCGCTGGCTCGTCGTGTGTGCGAGATTCAGCGCTCTTCATCGGAAGTGGTGTTCGGAACGGTCGTCAGCCGCTCCGTCTCGTCCTGTATCTCAGCGGCGATCTTCTTGAGTTCCGGCTCGAACTTGCGACCGTGGTGGGCGCAGAAGAGCAGTTCTCCGCCGCTCAGCAGGACGACGCGCAGGTATGCCTGGGCGCCGCAGCGGTCGCAGCGATCGGCGGCCGTCAGCGGGCTCGCGGGGGTCAGAACAGTAGTCACGTCGCCTCTTCTCTAGCTCGACGAGCTGTCGTACCAGGGTCAACATCCAACCAGCCCGAAAACGTTCCCGCTCGTGGCTTTTCCTCGAAAAAAATCTTCCGGGGCGGCTGTCTGCTGCCGGTTGGCGGCGAATGTGCCGTAGTGCGTCTCTTGCGTGCTTACGGTTTCGCGCGGTGTTGTGTCTCGGTCCTCCCGGCCGGGTTGCCGGTTGTTCATGAGGACGTGCCCGGAGCCTAAATGGTTCATGCCTCCAAGGGAACGTGATGTGTGCTTCACTCCAACGAGGGATCGAACACGCATGCGAGACTGGACTAGTCTGAGTTTTCGACGAGGGTGGCGTTACACCGGCTCTACCAGGCCTCGGTACCCTCTGAGCGGCAACCGAAGCCGCCCCCTTACCCAACAAGGGGTCAACTGAAATTCAGCGAGGAGCGAACCGCGTGACCGCCGATACGTCCGTGCCGTCCACAGCGCTGCTGGCAGGAGCAGACCGGGACGGTTCCAACTACACCGCGCGGCACCTGCTCGTCCTCGAGGGCCTCGAAGCCGTGCGCAAGCGCCCGGGCATGTACATCGGCTCGACCGACAGCCGCGGTCTGATGCACTGTCTGTGGGAGATCATCGACAACTCCGTGGACGAGGCCCTCGCGGGCGTCTGTGACCACATCGAGGTGGTCCTCCACGACGACGGCTCCGTGGAGGTGCGCGACAACGGCCGGGGTATCCCCGTGGACGTCGAGCCGAGGACCGGCCTGTCCGGCGTCGAGGTCGTGATGACCAAGCTGCACGCAGGCGGCAAGTTCGGCGGTGGTTCCTACGCCGCCTCCGGCGGTCTGCACGGCGTCGGTGCCTCTGTGGTCAACGCTCTCTCCGCCCGTCTAGACGTCGAGGTGGACCGAGGTGGCCACACGCACGCCATCAGCTTCCGGCGGGGCGTGCCGGGCGCCTTCGCCGGCGACGGTGCCGAGGCGAAGTTCGAGGCCAAGAGCGGCCTGCGCAAGACCAAGAAGGTCCCGAAGACCCGCAGCGGCACGCGCGTGCGGTACTGGGCCGACCGGCAGATCTTCCTCAAGGACGCCAAGCTCTCCCTGGAGAACCTGCACCAGCGCGCCCGGCAGACCGCCTTCCTGGTGCCGGGCCTGACGATCGTCGTCCGCGACGAGTTCGGACTGGGCGAGGGCGGCAGCAAGGGCGAGGAGTCCTTCCGCTTCGACGGCGGCATCAGCGAGTTCTGCGAGTACCTGGCGAACGACAAGCCGGTCTGCGACGTCCTCCGGTTCTCGGGACAGGGCACCTTCAAGGAGACCGTCCCGGTCCTGGACGAGCACGGCCAGATGACGCCCACCGAGGTCACCCGCGAACTGGGCGTGGACGTCGCGCTGCGCTGGGGCACGGGGTACGACGCGACCGTCAGGTCCTTCGTCAACATCATCGCCACGCCCAAGGGCGGCACCCACGTGGCCGGCTTCGAGCAGGCCCTCACGCAGACGATGAACGATGTGCTGCGCGCCAAGAAGATGCTGCGTGTGGCCGAGGACAACATCGTCAAGGACGACGCCCTGGAGGGCCTCACCGCCGTTGTCACCGTGCGCCTGGCCGAGCCGCAGTTCGAGGGCCAGACCAAGGAGGTCCTCGGCACCTCGGCGGCCCGCCGCATCGTGAACAACGTGGTCACCAAGGAACTGAAGGCGTTCCTGACCGCCACCAAGCGCGACGCCGCGGCGCAGGCCCGGGTCGTCATGGAGAAGGTCGTGGCGGCCGCCCGTACGCGCGTCGCGGCCCGCCAGCACAAGGACGCCCAGCGGCGGAAGACGGCCCTGGAGTCCTCGTCCCTGCCGGCGAAGCTCGCGGACTGCCGCAGCGACGACGTCGACCGCAGCGAGCTGTTCATCGTCGAGGGCGACTCCGCGCTCGGTACGGCGAAGCTGGCGCGGAACTCCGAGTTCCAGGCCCTGCTGCCGATCCGGGGCAAGATCCTCAACGTCCAGCGGTCGTCGGTGACCGACATGCTGAAGAACGCCGAGTGCGGCGCCATCATCCAGGTCATAGGAGCGGGCTCGGGCCGCACCTTCGACATCGACCAGGCCCGCTACGGCAAGATCATCATGATGACCGACGCGGATGTGGACGGCTCCCACATCCGCTGCCTGCTGCTCACGCTCTTCCAGCGCTACATGCGGCCCATGGTCGAGGCCGGCCGGGTATTCGCCGCGGTGCCGCCGCTGCACCGGATCGAGATCGTCCAGCCCAAGAAGGGCCAGGACAAGTACGTCTACACGTACTCCGACCGCGAGCTGCGTGACAAGCTCATGGAGTTCCAGAGCAAGGGCATCCGGTACAAGGACTCCATCCAGCGCTACAAGGGTCTGGGCGAGATGGACGCCGACCAGCTGGCCGAGACCACGATGGACCCGCGCCATCGCACCCTGCGCCGGATCAACCTCGCCGACCTGGAAGCCGCGGAACAGGTCTTCGACCTGCTGATGGGCAACGACGTGGCACCCCGCAAGGAGTTCATCTCCAGCTCGGCGGCGACGCTCGACCGTTCGCGCATCGACGCGTAGCCGCTGCGCCGGGCTCCGGCCGACCGGGGGGTGTCCCGGCAGGCCGGAGCTAGGCAGATCCGACGGGTCGTGCAGGCAGCGCTGCCTGGATGCGGGGCCTTGGCCCTGGCGCGGCGAGCGGGGCCGGGTCCGCTCGCGTCCGGGTCGGCCCGGTGACGGTTGGGCGCCTGTCCGGGCTGCCTGTGGTGGGCCGGTGCGCAGCCCGGCCAGCAGGGCCGGCCAGCCGGTGCGGATCTCGGGCCGCTTCGGCGGGCCCGGGCCGCCGCCTTGCCGCGCCGGTGCATCACGCCCGCCGGCAGCCGTGGTGTCGGCCCGACCGAGTCACCGTGGTCTTCCCCAAGAAGATCGGGATCGGCCGTCGCACTCCCACGGCACCTCGCTCCGGGTCCTCCCCGTCCCGCCGCCCCCTGAGCTGTCATCTCCACCCGGGTTCCGGGCTTCGTCCCCAGGCCGCCCGTCACCCGCACCCAGACGCCGGCGCCGTGCCGATCTCCCACTGCTACTCGCCCCGCAGCGCACCCAGTGCCAGGTCCAGCACCGCGTCCGGCGCCATCCCGCCCTGCCCCGGTGCCCCCCTGCTTCGTCCCTTCCCGGCGTCTTCTTCGCCCGGCATCTACACCCGTGGGTGGAGATGAGCCGCCCGAGGTTTCCACCCGTGATCCACCTCCGCTCCGATCTCCGGACCTGCGAATTTCCGTAGCGTCGTCGGTGTCGGCAGCGCCTGCTCCGGCACTACCTTCTCGCTCACGGAGGCTCTGATGTCCGGGCTCGTCAACGCGCTGGTGATCGTGGCCGTGGTCGCCATAGTGATGGTGCGGCAGTTCCGCGCCCGCGCGATCAACACCGACCGGCGTTGGTGGCTGATCCCCGTGATCCTCGCCGTCGTCGCGCTGCGCGAGCCCGGCATCCTCGACGCACATCACCGCACGGAGTCCGCCGCGCTGCTCGCCGTGGAGGTGCTCATAGGGGTGGCCACCGGCGCCGGCTGGGCCTGGACCACCCGCCTGTGGACCGCTCCGGACGGCGTCGTGTGGACCAAGAGCACCAAGGCGAGCGGCGCCGTGTGGGCTGTGGGCATCGCCCTGCGGATCGGTATCTACGTCCTCGGCACCGCGCTGGGCCTGCACCAGGACAGCTCGGCCCTGATGCTCGGCCTCGCCGGCACCCTGCTGGTCCGCGGCGGCGTCCTGGTCTGGCGGGCCCAATCCCTCGGCACCGCGACCCGTCCCTCTCCGGCGTACGGTGACGACATGTGGACGGCCCGGAAGGAGAGCGTGTGACGGAGAACCTCTGGACCCGCTGGCCGTCGCGCGAGGCGCTCGGCCGTGCAGGAATCAGCCGGCCCCGGCGCATGCTCGCCTGGGCCGTGCGGCTCCTCGTGCTCGCGCTGCTCCTGTGGGGCGCGTTCAACCAGAAGCACGTCGACCTCGCAGGAGCGCTCGGGGCAGCGGCAGGGGTGCTCCTCGCCGCCGCCGTCTCCTGGGCCTTCTTCCGGACCACCTACCAGCACCGGCTGGTCTCCTCGCTCGCGCTCATGAGCGTGCTCCTGGCCATCGCGGTCGCCGCCGAGGCCACAGGGTTCAGAGGACCGGCGCTGGTGCTCTGGTGCGGATGCGGGATCAGCGCCCTGGAGCGGCTGCCGCTCGCAGCGGCCCTGCCCGTGACCTCGGTGGCCCTGGCGTCGTACTCCGCGTTCAACAACGACGTCTGGCTGACCACGGCGGCCACGGTGGCCGGCATGGCCCTCGCCGGATACGTCCTGCGGCTGGACGCCGAAGCCCGTGGCAGCGCGCAGCGGCTGCTCGCCCAGGAGCGGGCCGCCCGGGCCGCCGAGGCCGAGTCCGCGGCACTGGCCGAGCGAACAAGGATCGCGCGCGAGATCCACGATGTGCTGGCCCACAGCCTCTCGGCTCAGCTCGTGCACCTGGAGGCGGCCCGGCTGCTGATCGAGAACGGCGCCGACCGCGAACGGATCCTGGAGCGGGTGGTGGCCGCGCGCGGAATGGCCCGCGACGGGCTCGCTGAGACCCGGCAGGCACTGTCGGCGCTGCGGGGCGAACTGACCCCGCTGGAAGACTTCCTGAGCGAACTCGTCACCGGAGCCGACGGCGCCGAGGTCACCGTCACGGGTGAGCGCAGACCACTGTCGGCCGAGGCCTCCCAGGCCGTGCGCCGGGTCGCGCAGGAGGCACTCACCAACGTCCGCAAGCACGCCCAGGGCGCCAAGGTGCAGCTGTGGCTCGACTACAGCGACCACGAAGTGACGCTGAACGTAAGGGACTCGGGCGGGCTGCCGGGCGAACTCACCGGATCCGGCGGCGGGTACGGTCTGCTGGGTATGCGCGAGCGTGCCGAGCTGCTGGGCGGCTCGTTGGACGCCAGTCCGGACGAGGAGGGGTTCGTGGTGACGCTGAAGGTGCCGGTATGACCGAGACGGAGGGAGAGAAGAAGCCCGCGCGGGTGGTGGTCGCCGACGACCAGACCGTGGTCCGGGAAGGCATCGTGATGCTCCTCGGGCTGCTGTCCGGCGTGGAGGTCGTCGGTGCGGCGGGAGACGGCGAGGAGGCGGTGCAGCTGGTCGGCGAACTCGCCCCGGACGTCGTCCTGATGGACCTCAGGATGCCCCGCTGCGACGGCGTGGAGGCCACCCGGCGGATCCGGTCGCAGTACCCCAGGACCCAGGTCGTCGTGCTCACCACGTACGCGGACGACGAGTCGCTGTTCCCCGCGCTGCGCGCGGGTGCCCGCGGCTATCTGACCAAGGACGCCGGTGGCGACGAGATCGTGAAGGCCGTGGAGAGCGTGCTGTCGGGGGACGCGGGGCTGTCTCCCAGTGTGCAGCGCAGGCTGCTGGAGCGGCTGTCGCAGCCCGAGCAACCGCCCGAGCCGGCACCCGCCGATGCCGCGCCCGACGGGCTGACCGCACGCGAGACCGAGGTCCTGGTGCTGATCGCCGACGGGCTCAGCAACCAGGAGATCGCCCGCAGGCTGCATGTGTCGACGGCGACGGTGAAGACGCACATCAACAACCTCTTCGCCAAGACGGGCCTCAAGGACCGGGCGCAGGCGGTGCGTTACGCCTACGGCAAGGGGCTGGTGAGGCCGCCCACACAGTGAATCACCTGATGGGGTGAAGAGCCGGGGGAAGAAGAGTCAGGGAACTTCCCGATCTGTCCATCCTTGGGCATGCAGTCAAGCAACGGTCGTGCCCGCGGAGCCGGGGACGGTCCTGAGAGTTCGGGCGGGAGCCAGGAAGAGCACGGCACGCCCTCGCACGACGCGATGTACGAGGACCCGTGGTACGACGCGCTGGCGTCCGGCTGGGGTGAGCTCGACGGCGCGGGCATGCCGGCGTCGGTGGTGCCGTCCGCTCGCGGGGAGCAGAGCGGACCGGCGGTTCGCACGCGTGACGTGTACGTCGAGGTACAGCGCAGCGCGGCGTTCCAGGAGGTGCGCAGGAGGTACCGGCGGTTCGTCGTGCCGGGAGTCGTCGTCTTCCTCGTCTGGTACGTGGGATATGTCGTCGCCGCCACGGCCGCGCCCGGACTCATGGCCCGGCCCGTGGCGGGAGCGGTCAACGTGGGCATGCTGGCCGGGCTCGGACAGTTCCTCAGCACGTTCCTGCTCGCGTGGGCCTACGCCCGGCACGCGCGGCTGCGGCGGGACCGAGCGGCGCTGGAGCTGCGCTGGGACACCCAGGAGCTGACCCGCGAGGCGCGGGGAGGTGCCTCGTGACGGGTGGCCATCAGACGCTGGCGCTGCTGCTGTTCAGCGCTTTTGTGGCCGTCACTCTCGGGATCACGACGTGGGCGAGTCGGCGGCGGCGCGGTTCGGCGGAGGAGTTCTACGCGGGCGGACGCTTGTTCTCCCCGATGGAAAATGGTTTCGCCATCGCGGGTGACTACATGTCGGCGGCCTCCTTCCTCGGGGTGACCGGGCTGATCGCGCTCTACGGATACGACGGGCTGCTGTATGTCGTGGGATTCCTGGTGGCCTGGCTGGTGGTGCTGTTCCTGGTGGCCGAACTGGTGCGCAACTGCGGGCGGTTCACCCTTGCCGACGTGGTGGCCGCACGGATGAGCGAGCGGCCGGTGCGGATCGCGGCGGGAACGTCCTCGGTGACGGTGTCCGTCCTCTATCTGGTGGCGCAGATGGTCGGTGCGGGCAGCCTGGTGGCGCTGCTGCTGGGGCGGACCGGCGGGGCGGCCCGGGCCTGGACGGTCATCGGGGTCGGCGCGCTCATGGTGATCTATGTGTCGCTGGGCGGGATGCGGGCCACCACCTGGATCCAGATCGTGAAGGCGGTGCTGCTGCTGAGCGGGACGGTCGTGCTGACCGTGCTCGTCCTGCTGCGCTTCCACGGCGACTTCGACCGGCTGCTGCTCACGGCAGCGGACCGCAGCGGTCACGGCAGGGCGTTCCTGGCCCCGGGCCTGAAGTACGGCGGGAGCTGGACCGCCCGCCTCGATTTCATCAGCCTCGGGCTCGCCCTGGTGCTGGGCACGGCGGGGCTCCCGCACATCCTGTCCCGCTTCTACACCGTGCCCACCGCGCGGGCCGCCCGCCGTTCCGCCGTGTGGTCCATCGGGCTGATCGGCGGCTTCTACCTGATGACGATCGTCCTCGGCCTGGGCGCCGCCGCGGTGGTCGGGCCGGATGCCGTACGGGGTTCGAACGCGGCCGGGAACACGGCGGTGCCGCTCCTCGCCCTCGACCTGGGCGGCGGCGCGGGCTCCACTGGTGGAACGGTTCTGTTCGCGGTCGTCGCCGCCGTCGCCTTCGCCACGATCCTCGCCGTGGTCGCCGGCCTCACGCTCGCCTCGTCGGCCTCGGTGGCGCACGACCTGTACGCATCGCTGCGACGGTCGCCCGGCACGCCGCGCGGCGAGGTCGTGGTGGCACGGCTCGCGGCGCTCGGCATCGGCGTCGTGGCGATCGCGCTCGGCCTGCTGGCCCGCGACCTCAACGTCGCCTATCTCGTGGGCCTGGCGTTCGCGGTCGCGGCGTCGGCGAACCTGCCCGTGCTGCTGTACTCGCTGTTCTGGCGCGCCTTCACCACCCGCGGCGCGGTGTGGGCCGTGTACGGCGGGCTGATCCCGGCGCTGGGGCTCGTCCTGCTGTCCCCGGTGGTCTCCGGCAGCCCGGACTCGCTGTTCCCGGGCGTCGACTTCCAGTACTTCCCGCTCCAGAACCCGGGCATCGTCTCCATCCCGCTCGGCTTCGTGGCCGGCTGGCTGGGCACGGTCACCTCGGCCGAGGTCGCGGACGAGGCCAAGTACGCCGAGACCGAGGTGCGGTCGCTGACCGGTGCCGGGGCCGCGTAGCGGGCCGGACGGATCGTTACGGCGCCACCCAGGCGTAGCGGTGCTCCGGACGGCCGGTGTCGCCGTACTTCAGGGAGAGGCGCAGCCGGCCGGCCTGTTCCAGATGGCGGAGGTAGCGCTGGGCCGTGGAGCGGCTCAGGCCGGTCCTGGCGGCCACCTCGTGGGCCGACAGCGGCTGGTCGGCGTGGTGCAGGACGCCGCAGATCAGGTCCGTCGTGGGCTCCGAGTGACCGCTCGGCAGGCCGGGCGCGGACGGTGCGGGGGCTGTGCGCAGTGCTCCGAAGATACGGTCGACCTGCTCCTGGCCCGTCAGGCCGTGGCCGCCCACTCGGTCCACGGTGCGGCGCAGGGCGGCGTAGGACTCCAGGCGGGTGCGCAGCGCGGCGAAGGTGAACGGTTTGACCAGGTAGTGCAGGGCGCCCAGGCGCATCGCCTGCTGAACGGTCGTCACCTCGCTGGCAGCCGTGATCATGATGACGTCCGTGCGCTGGCCCTGCTCACGCATGCGGTGGACGAGGTCGAGGCCGGTCCGGTCCGGCAGAAAGTGGTCGAGCAGGACCAGGTCGACGCTGCCGCGTTCGACGGCCGCCAGCGCCTGGGCGGCGCTGTGCGCGCGGGCGGTCACCCGGAACCCGGGAACCTTTCCCACGTACTTGGCGTTTATCTCTGCGACGCGGAAATCGTCGTCCACGACCAGGACGTCAATCATCAGGCCTCTCCTTCAAGGCCGACGGGTGTTAAGCCCGTGTTTCGGCTCCGCAGTTGTAGCGCGAGCAAAAAGAGCACAACAGGCTCCTGCGGGCAAAAGAACGGCTTGTGCCCACAAGACTCCTGCTGTGGCCGGAGCCACACCTACCGTCCGGGCCATGAGCGCACACACCAGCCCCGCCATCGAGTTGCGGGGCGCGAGCAAGACTTTCAGAACCCCGTCCGGGGGACTGCACACGGCCGTGCGCGGTCTGGACCTCACCGTGCGGCGCGGCGAGTTCGTGGCCGTCGTAGGACCGACCGGCTGCGGAAAGTCCACCACGCTGACGCTGGTCAGCGGCCTGGAGGAGCCCAGCGAGGGTGAGGTGCTGGTGGCCGGGGAGCCGGTCGGCGGCGTCGGCGAGAAGGTCGGCTTCGTCTTCCAGCAGGACGCCACCTTCCCCTGGCGCACGGTGCTGTCGAACGTGATGGCCGGCCCGCGCTTTCGGGGCGTGCCGAAGACGGAGGCGAAGGAGAAGGCGCGGGACTGGCTCGCCCGGGTCGGACTCTCCGGTTTCGAGGACCGCTACCCGCACCAGCTCTCCGGCGGTCAGCGCAAGCGCGTCGCCCTCGCCGCCACGTTCGTCAACGACCCCGAGATCCTGCTGATGGACGAGCCGTTCTCCGCGCTCGACGTGCAGACCAGGGCGCTGATGTCGGACGAGCTGCTGGAGCTGTGGGAGGGCACGGGCGCCTCGGTCGTCTTCGTCACGCACGACCTGGAGGAGTCCATCGCGCTCGCCGACAGGGTGGTCGTGATGACCGCAGGGCCCGCGACCGTGAAGCAGGTCTTCGACATCGATCTGCCGCGGCCGCGCAAGGTCGAATCGGTGCGCCTGGAGCCGCGGTTCATCGAGATCTACCGCGAGATCTGGGAGTCGCTCGGCGAAGAGGTCCGCATCACCCGCGAGAGGGGTGCCGCCCGTGTCGCCTGACGTTCTCAGCACACCTGCCGTCGAGACCGCCAAGGTCCCCGATCGCGCGCGGAGCCGCGCTCAGGCCGCCCGCCGCCGCAAGGTCTTCGTCAACGCCGTGCGCGTGGTGCTCCTGGTCGCCGTCCTCGGCCTGTGGGAGGGACTGTCCCGGGCCAAGGCGATCGACCCGTTCAACTTCTCGATGCCGTCGAAGATCTGGGACCAGATCTGGACCTGGGTCATGCACGGCACCGCGCTCGGTTCCCTGGGCGAACAGATCTGGTACACGCTCTACGAGGCACTGCTCGGCTGGATCATCGGTGTGGTCGCCGGTGTGCTGCTCGGTATTGCGCTCGGGCGGATCAGATTGCTCGCCGAGGTGCTTGGTCCATACATCAAGGTGCTCAACTCGATCCCCAGGATCGTCCTCGCACCCATCTTCCTGATCTGGTTCGGCCTCGGTCCCTCCTCGAAGGTCGCCTCGGCCGTCGTGCTCGTCTTCTTCCCGGTGTTCTTCAACGCCTTCCAGGGCGCCCGGGAGGTGGACCGCAACCTCGTGGCCAACGCGCGCATCCTGGGTGCGAGTGACCGCAGGGTGACCCTGCAGGTGGTCATTCCGTCGGCCACCTCCTGGATCTTCACCAGCCTGCACGTCAGCTTCGGCTTCGCGCTGATCGGCGCCATCGTCGGTGAGTACATCGGCGCCACCAAGGGCATCGGCCTGCTCGTCTCGCAGTCGCAGAACACCTTCAACGCGGCCGGTGTCTACGCCGCGATGGTCATCCTCGCGGTCGTCGCCCTCGTCGCCGAGGGGCTGCTCACCTTCGCCGAGCGCCGCATCTTCCGCTGGAAGCCCGCCGGGTCCGACGACTGACCGGCCCCTCTCGAACCAGCCCCCCACGCCTTTCCCGCGCCGCCCTCTCACAAGGACGTGACACCGCCATGCGCAAGACCGCCAGATACGCCTCCTTGGCCGCCGCCGGACTCCTCGCCCTCTCCTCGCTCACCGCCTGCGCCAACGACGCGGCGAGCTCCACGGCCGACACCGGCAGCGGCGGGGGCGGCACGGGCGAGTCGGTCAAGATCATGGTCGGTGGCCTGGACAAGGTCATCTACCTGCCCGCGATGCTCACGCAGCGCCTCGGCTACTTCCAGGCGGAGGGGCTCGACGTCCAGCTGCTGAGCGAGCCCGCCGGGGTCCAGGCCGAGACCGCGCTCGTCTCCGGCCAGGTGCAGGGAGCGGTCGGCTTCTACGACCACACCCTCGACCTCCAGGTGAAGGGCAAGCCGGTGGAGTCGGTCGTCCAGTTCTCCCACGCGCCCGGCGAGGTCGAGGTCGTCTCCGGCAAGGCGGCGGGCGACCTCACGTCACCCAAGGACTTCAAGGGCCGCAAGCTCGGCGTGACCAGCCTCGGCTCCTCCACCGACTTCCTCACCAAGTACCTGGCGGTCAAGAACGGCGTCGACGTCAGCGAGTTCACGCCGGTCTCGGTCGGCGCCGGGCCGACCTTCATCGCTGCGCTGCAGAACGGCGCGATCGACGGCGGCATGACCACCGACCCGACCGTCGCGACGATCCTGGACAAGAAGGCGGGCAAGATCCTCCTCGACATGCGCACCCCCGAGGGCTCGCAGGAGGCGCTGGGCGGGCCGTACCCCTCGTCAAGTCTGTACATGAAGACGGACTGGGTGAACGGACACAAGGACACCGTCCAGAAGTTGGTCAATGCATTCGTCAAGACGCTCACGTGGATGTCCACCCACAGCGCCGACGAGATCGCCGCCAAGATGCCCGCCGACTACTCCCAGGGCAACAAGGCGCTCTACACCCAGGCCGTCAAGAGCACCCTGCCGATGTTCACCAAGGACGGCGTGATGCCCGAGGGCGGCCCCGAGACCGTGGAGAAGGTCCTCAAGTCGTTCAACCCCAACATAAAGAACGCCAAGGTCGACTTGAGCAAGACGTACACGACCGAGTTCGTCAAGGCCGCCAAGTAGCGCGCAGGCCCTGCCCGTTCAGACGCGGGTCGCCCACACGTAACGGTGTTCCGGGCGGCCCGCGTCGCCGTACTTGAGAGTGAGACGCGCCCGTCCCGTGCGCTCCAGGAGCTTGAGATAGCGCTGTGCGGTCTGCCGGCTCACCCCCGTCCGCTCCGCGATCTCCTGCGCGGACAGCGGCCCTTGAGCATGCATCAGCGCCTGACGCACCAGCTCGGCCGTCGTGGGGGAGTGGCCCTTGGGCAGGCCGGGCTCCGACGGAGCGGACAGGGCGCCGAAGATCCGGTCCACCTCCGCCTGCTCGGCCTCCCCGCCGCCGTCCAGGGTGCGCCGCAGGTCCGCGTACGCCTCCAGCTTGCTGCGCAGGCCGGCGAAGGCGAACGGCTTCACCAGGTACTGCAGTGCCCCGTGCCGCAAGGCGGTCTGTACGGTCGACACGTCCCGTGCCGCCGTCACCATGATCACGTCGGTCCGGTGGCCGCGCCGGCGCATCTCGCGCACGACCGAGAGCCCGGTGTCGTCCGGCAGATAGTGGTCCATAAGCACCAGGTCCACCCGCGCCAGCGTCTCCAGCAGACGCAGCGCCTCGGCCGCGCTGTGCGCCTCGCCCGCCACGTGGAAGCCAGGGACCCTCTCGACGTAGGCGGCGTTGACGCGGGCGACACGGGTGTCGTCGTCCACGACCAGGACCTCGATCATCGCGCCTCCTCCTCGGCAGCGGTGCGGGTGTGCTCGGGAGCCGGTGCGGCCGGTCCCGTGAGCGCCGGTGCCCGTTCCGGCTCCGGCTCGGTGAGCGCCTCGGGCAGGACCACGGTGAACTCGGCACCGCCGCCGTCCGCGGTCCCCACCGTCGCCCTGCCGCCCTGCCGTTCGGCCAGCCGGTGCACCAGAGAGAGCCCGAGGCCCCGTTTGCCGTGCGCGGGCGGCTCCTTGGTGGACCAGCCCTCCGTGAAGATCAACTCCCGCTGGTCCGCCGGGATGCCGGGGCCGGTGTCGCGCACCCTGAGGACGACCGCACGCCCCTCGGTGCGCAATTCGACCTCCACGCGCGCGTGGAGCGTGCCCGCGACCGCGTCCAGGGCGTTGTCCACCAGATTGCCCACGACCGTGACCAGGCCCCGGGGGTCGATCAGGCGGTCCGGGAGGAGGGTGCGCTCCGACACCCACAGGGCGACGCCGCGCTCGGCCGCCACGGTCGCCTTGCCGACCAGCAGTGCCGCCAGCAGCGGGTCCTGGATCTTCTCGGTGATCTGCTCGGCGGTGACCCGGTGGTCGCCGACCACCTCGCCGACGAACTCCACGGCGTCGTCGTACATGTCCAGTTCCAGCAGCCCGAGCAGGGTGTGCATGCGGTTGGCGTGCTCATGGTCCTGGGCGCGCAGGGCGTCGATCAGCCCGCGCGTGGAGTCCAGTTCGCGCCCGAGCTGCTCCAGTTCGGTGCGGTCGCGCAGGGTGGCCACGGAGCCGCCGTCGCCGGTGGGCATGCGGTTGGCGACCAGGACGCGCTGACCGCGCACGGTGAGCAGGTCGGTCCCCGTGACCCGCCCGGCCAGGACATCGGTCGTACGGCCCTCGCCGAGTGCCTCGTCGGGCGTGCGGCCGACCGCCTCGTCGCCGATGCCCAGCAGCCGCCGCGCCTCGTCGTTGAGCAGCCGGACGCGGCCGCCGTGGTCGAGGGCCACCACACCCTCCCGGATGCCGTGCAGCATCGCCTCGCGCTCTGCGAGCAGCGCCGAGATGTCGGAGAACGCCAGGTCGCGGGTCTGCCGCTGGACCCGGCGGGAGATCACCCAGGCGGCCAGCGCGCCCACCGCGAGAGCGCCGCCGGCGTACGCGAACAGCCCCGGGATCGCGCTGATCAGCCGCGCCCGCACACTGTCGTACGCGATGCCGACGGAGACCGCGCCGACGATCCGGTGGCCGGCGTCGTAGAGCGGCACCTTGCCGCGGGCCGAGCGGCCCAGCGTGCCGTCGTCGATCTCCATGACCTGCTTGCCGGCCAGCGCTTCGCGGGGGTCGGTCGAGACGTGCGCGCCGATCTCCGACGGAGTGGTGTGCGACCAGCGCACGCCCCGCCGGTCCATCACCACGATGTACTCGGCGTGGGTGGCCCGCCGGATCCGTTCCGCCTCCCGCTGCACCGGTCCGTTCGTCGTCGGCTCGGTGGTCAGCACGCCCTCGGCGATCTGCGGGTCCTGGGCCGTGGTCTGGGCGATCGCCAGCGCGCGGCGCATCGCCTCGTGGTCCAGCTGCTTGCTCAGCGGCGCCAGGAACAGCCCGGTCGCCAGCACCGCCACTCCCGCCGCGATCGTCACCTGCATGAGCAGCACCTGGGAGAACGCCCGTCGCGGCAGACCAACGCGCAGGCGGCGGGCGGGAGGAGGCGGGCTCATGGGGACGACGTTACGTGGGAAGGCCCCACGTGCCCCAGGGGTTGCGGTGGGGATCTCTTGACCGATTCTTGAACGACGGGGTGCGCTCAGCTCGCCAGTGCCGTCGGCCGCAGTTCGCGCACCGCCGTGACGTCCATCCGCGCGGGCGTGCCCAGCACTTCCGCGCCGCAGCTCTCCGCGCGCGGCGGCAGCGACGCCCCCTGCGCCACGGTGACCCGCCACAGACGGCCGTCGGTGTGGGCGACGGTGACCTCCCAGTGCGGGGCCGCGCCGTCGGTCCGTACGACGCTCAGCACGCCCGCGCGGTCCTCGCCCGCCGCCGTCCGCACGGCCAGCTCGGCCGCCTGGCCGGGCCGTTCCCAAGCGGAGCACCCCCGGCATCCCTCGACCACCACACGTCCCTCGCGGACGCCGTGCAGGGCCTCCTTGACCGTGTGCGCCTCGGCGCGGCCGTAGGCATAGCCGTACGGCAGGACGAGCACCGTCGGCGAGAAGCGATGTCCACCCAGATGGGTGACCTCCCAGACCCCGTGCACCCCCGAGGCGGCCAGCTCGCCGGCGAGCGGGCGGCCCAGGAGGGCGCAGCAGCGGTCGCGCTTGCCATTGGTGCATACGAGCGCGAGCGGGTCGCCCCGGTGCGGGCGGCCGTCGAGCGCGGCGTCGAAGGAACGGTGGTCGCCCGTGCCGAGAGCGGTGAAGTCGAGGTCGAGCAGCCGTTCCGGTGCGCGGACGGTGGCGCTGTGCAGCCACGCGTTTCCCGGAACGGTGTGGGCCGCGTACACATGCCGCAGCGGCGGCGTGCCGGGGTCGGCGTGCCGCCCGGGGCGCCGTATGAGGGCCACGCGCACGCCCGTTCCCTCGGCCGCCCGCTCCAGCGCCCGTCCCACTCGGGGGTCCAGGTGGCTGGAAGTGAGCGCCTTGGCGCCCCACGGGCCGGGCTGTTCCAGCAGCAGCCACGTCGTCGCCGTGGCCGCCGTGCCGGAAACGGGCTCGTCGAGGCTCCGGGACACGGTCGCGCACCTACTCACAGAGGTGAGCCTAACCTGACTCCGTGCGGGGCGACTTCCGGCCGTGACCGAGTACTGCTCCGGCGGGCGGCGCGGGCCCTACTCCGGAAGGGGCTGCGGCGGTCGTGTGCCGACGTAGTGGCCGACGGGGCGCATGCGCAGGGGGCGCTCGCCGTACTCCTCCAGCGCGTGCGCGATCCAGCCCGCCGTCCGGGCGACCGCGAAGATCGTCTCGCCGGCCGTCGCGGGCATGCCGCTGGACGCCGTGAACACCGCCAGGGCAAGGTCGACGTTGGCGTGCAGTGGGGTGTGCCGGGCGGTCGTGGCGACGACGTCCCGCGCCGCGAGCAGGGCGGACTCCGCGCGCGGCACCTGCTCCAGGAGGCCGAACAGCACGCGCGCGCGGGGGTCCTCGCCCGCGTACAGCCGGTGGCCGAGTCCGGGGACACGGCGGCCCGCGCGCAGTTCGTCGGCGATCACCGGGATCGCCGTGCCCTGGTCGAGCACGTCGAGCAGTATGCGGTGGGCGCCGCCGCTCGCGGCACCGTGCAGCGGGCCCTCCAGGACGCCGAGCCCGGCCGAGACGGCCGCGTAGGCGTGGGCCCGGGCCGAGGCGGCGACCCGGACGGCGAGCGTGGACGCGGCCAGGTCGTGGTCGGCGAGCAGGGCGAGCGCGGTGTCCAGGACCCGCAGGGACGCCTCGTCGGCAGGGCGTCCGGTCAGCCGGCCCCACAGCCGGTGGGCCAGCGGGCCGTCGTCCCTGTGGGCGTGCCGGGCCGGCGGCAGCGCGGCGACGAGGGTGGGGATGAGGATCCGCGCGGTGTTCAGCACCGCGTCCTCGGACAGGTCGAAGCGCAGTGGGTCCTCGGCCGCCGCGGCGATCGCCGCCACCCGGAGCCGGTCGGTGGGGGAGGCGTGCTCGGACAGCGCGTTCACCGCGCGGCGGGCGACCTCGACCGTGGCGGCGGGGGCGGAGAAGGCGGCCCCCGGAGCCGGCCGGCCCGTCCACAGCCATTCCGCGACCTCCTCGTACGAGTGGCGCAGGGCCAGGTCGACGGCGTCCACGCCGCGGAAGAAGTAGCGGTCCTGCTCGATCAGCGTGATGCGGGTCCGCACCGACAGGTCGCCGCCGGAGCCCGGAGTCCCGGCCGCCTCACGCCGGTTGCGCCGGGCGAGGGCATCGACCTCCTTCGCCTCGAAGGTGCTGGCCCGGCCGCCCGGTTCGCGTGTGCTGCTGAGCAGACCGCGGCTCACGTACGCGTAGACCGTCTCGGGCTTCACACCGAGCAGCTCGGCGGTCTCCTTGGTGGTCAGCCTTCGCCCGGGGCGGCCGGGAGCGGGTTCGTGATCGCGCATAGGGGTCACCGTAGTCGTCTCGCACATCTTGATAGCGATGCATTGATTTAATCAACGTTGACAAGGAAATAGTCAAGCATGGACAGTGAAATCAAGTCCAGAGAGGGAACCGGGAGGGAATCCATGTCCATCAACAGAGCCGCCACTCCGCTCATCGACGCCCCGCGCGGCCTCGCCGGCGTCGTCGTCACCGAGACCGAGATCGGTGACGTCCGGGGACGGCAGGGCTTCTACCACTACCGCCAGTACTCGGCCGTCGAACTCGCGCGGACCCGCGGCTTCGAGGACGTCTGGCATCTCCTGGTCCACGGCGCGCTCCCGGACGCGCGGCACGGGGCCGCCTTCGCGGCCGAGACCGCCGCGCTGCGCCGGCTGCCCGCGGAGGTCCGCGCCGCACTGCCCGCGATCGCCGCCGCGAGCCGGGTCTCCGGCCCCCTGTCCGGTCTGCGCACGGCCCTGTCACTGCTGGGCGCGTCCCGGGGCATGCGGCCGGTGTACGACATCGACGCCGACGGGCGCCGCGCCGACACCCTGGCCGCCTGCGCGGCCGTACCCACCCTGCTCACCGCCCTGTACCGGCTCGGGCAGGGACTCGATCCGGTCGAGCCGCGCGACGACCTCGCCCACGCGGCCAACTACCTGTACATGCTCACCGGCGAGGAACCCGAGCCGCGGCACGCCCGTGCGGTCGAGCAATACCTGATCTCCACCATTGACCATGGATTCAACCCGTCAACCTTCACCGCCCGGGTCATCGCCTCCACCGGCGCCGACGTGGTGGCCTGTCTGACCGGGGCCGTGGGTGCCCTGTCCGGGCCGCTGCACGGCGGCGCGCCCAGCCGGGCCCTGGACACCCTGGACGCCATCGGCACCCCGGACCGGATCGACTCCTGGATCCGCGCGCGAGTGCTCGGCGGCGACCGGATCATGGGGTTCGGGCACGCCGTCTACCGCACGGAGGACCCCCGTTCACGGATGCTGCGGGAGATCGCCGAGAGCTTCGGCGGCCCGCGCGTCGCGTTCGCCGTGGAGGTCGAGCGGAAGGTCGAGGGGATCCTCGAAGAGCTGAAGCCCGGCCGCGAACTCCACACCAACGTCGAGTTCTACGCCGGCGTGGTCATGGAACTGTGCGGCCTGCCCCGCGAGATGTTCACCCCCACCTTCGCGGCGGCCAGGGTGGTGGGCTGGAGCGCCAACATCCTGGAACAGGCGGCCGATCCGAAGATCATCCGCCCCGTCGCCCGCTACGTCGGACCGGAGCCCCCGGTGGCGGTGCCGGTTCAGCCGTGAGCCCGGGTCCGGGGGCGCCGCTCTTATCCTGGACCGGCAGTCGGTCCACGTGAGAGAGGACGCCCGTTGGGCAACAGCAGCACCCCGCAGCAGATCCCCGTCGTCGTGCTCGCCGGATTCCTCGGCTCCGGCAAGACCACGCTCCTCAACCACCTCCTGCACCGCAGCGGCGGCAGCCGGATCGGCGCGATCGTCAACGACTTCGGGGTCATCGAGATCGACGCGATGGCCGTCGCCGGTGCCCTCGGCGACTCGACCCTCTCGCTGGGCAACGGCTGTCTGTGCTGTGCCGTCGACGCGAGCGAGCTCGACGTCTACCTGAACCGGCTCGCCGCCCCCGGCGTCGGCATCGACGTGATCGTCATCGAGGCCAGCGGGCTCGCCGAGCCGCAGGAACTCGTGCGGATGGTGCTGGCCAGCGAGCACCCCGGGATCGTCTACGGCGGCCTGGTCGAGGTCGTGGACGCCGCCGAGTTCGACGACACCCGGGCCCGCCACCCCGAGGTCGACCGGCACCTGGCCCTCGCCGACCTCGTGGTGGTCAACAAGCTCGACCGGGCCGCGGACGGCGAGCGCGTGCTCGGCCTCGTACGGTCCCTCGCCGACCGAGCCGCCGTCGTCCCCGCCGCCTACGGGCGTATCGACCCGGAGTTCCTCTTCGACTGCAAGCCCAGCGAGGAGCGCATCGGGCAGCTGTCCTTCGACGACCTGCACGACCACACCGATGACGACGACCACACCGGTCATCTCCACACCGGCTACGACAGCCTGTCGTTCACCTCCGACCTGCCCATGGACCCGCGCGAGCTCATGCGGTTCCTGGACAGCCGGCCCGAGGGGCTGTACCGGATCAAGGGGTACGTCGACTTCGGGCCGTACGACACCCGCAACCGGTACGCCGTGCACGCCGTCGGCCGGTTCCTGCGCTTCTACCCCGAACCCTGGACCGCGGCCGGCGACCGGCTCACCCAGCTCGTGCTGATCGGCTCCGGCATCGACACCGACGCCCTGGGCAAGGAGCTGGAGGCGGCCAGGAACGACGCCCCACACGCCGACGAACACGGCATGTGGGGCGTCCTGCGGTACGTCCAGGGACCGCAGGAGACGGGGGCCGGGCCGCAGGACCCGCCGGTCTAGAAGGCCGGCCCCGCGACGACCGAGACCGTCATCGGCAGCGACGTGCCCGAGCCGTCCCGGCGGGGGTCCAGCTCCGGCAGCTCGGCCGGGGCGCCGGTCTTCTGGGCCGCGCGCGCGGGAACCGGCCCCGCCCAGGCCAGCGACAGGCAGTCCTCGCCCTTCAGGAACCGCTGGCAGCGCACGCCGCCCGTGGCCCGGCCCTTGCGCGGGTACTGGTCGAACGGGGTCAGCTTGGCCGTCGTCTGTACGGAGTCGTCCAGCGTGCCGCGCGAACCCGCCACCGTGAAGACCACCGCGTCGGCGGCCGGGTCGACCGCCGTGAAGGAGATCACCTTGGCGCCGTCGGCGACCTTGATGCCCGCCATACCGCCCGCCGGGCGGCCCTGCGGGCGCACGATGGACGCCTGGAAGCGCAGCAGCTGCGCGTCGTCCGTGATGAACACCAGGTCCTCGTCGCCGGTGCGCAGTTCCACCGCGCCGACGATCCGGTCGCCCTCCTTGAGCGTGATGACCTCCAACTCGTCCTTGTTGGACGGGTAGTCGGGCACCACGCGCTTGACGACACCCTGTTCCGTGCCGAGCGCGAGGCCCGGGGACGACTCGTCGAGCGTGGTCAGGCAGACCACCGTCTCGTCGTCCACCAGGGACACGAACTCCGCGAGCGGGGCGCCCCCGGCGAGGTTCGGCGCGGTCGCCGTCTGCGGCAGCTGGGGCAGGTCGACCACGTTGATCCGCAGCAGCCGGCCCGCCGAGGTCACCGCCCCGATCTCACCGCGTGCGGTCGCCGGCACCGCCGAGACGATCACGTCGTGCTTGACGCGCTTAGCGCCGGCCTCCTCCGGGAACGCCGCGTCGGCCGCCGTGCGGGCCAGCAGACCGGTCGAGGACATCAGCACCCGGCACGGGTCGTCGGCCACCTGGAGCGGCACCGCGGCCACCGGGGCGCCTGCGGACTCCAGCAGGACCGTGCGCCGGTCGGTGCCGAACTTCTTGGCCACGGCGGCCAGTTCGGCCGACACCAGCTTGCGCAGCTCCGCGTCGGACTCCAGGATCCGGGTCAGCTCCTCGATCTCCTCGGTGAGCCTGTCCTTCTCCGCCTCCAGCTCGATGCGGTCGTACTTGGTGAGCCGGCGCAGCGGCGTGTCGAGGATGTACTGCGTCTGGATCTCGCTCAGCGAGAAGCGCTCCATCAGGCGCTGCTTGGCCTGCGCGGAGTTCTCGCTGGAGCGGATCAGCCGGATGACCTCGTCGATGTCGACCAGCGCGGTCAGCAGACCCTCGACCAGGTGCAGCCGGTCGCGGCGCTTGGTGCGGCGGAACTCGCTGCGGCGCCGGATCACGTCGAAGCGGTGGTCGAGATAGACCTCCAGCAGCTCCTTCAGGCCCAGCGTGAGCGGCTGGCCGTCCACCAGCGCCACGTTGTTGATGCCGAAGGACTCCTCCATCGGGGTCAGCTTGTACAGCTGCTCCAGGATCGCCTCCGGCACGAAGCCGTTCTTGATCTCGATGACCAGACGCAGGCCGTGCTCGCGGTCGGTGAGGTCCTTGACGTCGGCGATGCCCTGGACCTTCTTCGCGTTGACCAGGTCCTTGATCTTCGCGATGACCTTCTCGGGGCCGACCGTGAAGGGCAGTTCGGTGATGACCAGGCCCTTGCGGCGGGCCGTCACCGTCTCCACCGACACCGTGGCCCGGATCCTGAAGGTGCCGCGGCCCGTCGCGTACGCGTCCCGGATGCCGTCGAGGCCGACGATCCGGCCGCCGGTGGGCAGGTCCGGGCCCGGGACGTGCCGCATCAGCGCGTCCAGGTCGGCGTTCGGATACCGGATCAGATGGCGGGCGGCCGCGATCACCTCGCCGAGGTTGTGCGGCGGCATGTTCGTCGCCATGCCGACCGCGATGCCCGAGGAGCCGTTGACCAGCAGGTTCGGGAAGGCGGCCGGCAGAGCCACCGGCTCCTGCTCCTGGCCGTCGTAGTTGGGTGCGAAGTCGACCGTGTCCTCGTCGATCGACTCGGTCATCAGGCCCGTCGCCTCGGCCATCCGGCACTCGGTGTACCGCATCGCGGCCGGCGGGTCGTCGTTGCCCAGCGAACCGAAGTTGCCGTGGCCGTCGACGAGCGGCACGCGCATGGAGAACGGCTGGGCCATGCGCACCAGGGCGTCGTAGATCGACGCGTCGCCGTGCGGGTGCAGCTTGCCCATGACCTCGCCGACGACACGCGCGCACTTCACGTAGGCGCGGTCGGGGCGCACGCCCATCTCGTTCATCTGGTACACGATCCGGCGGTGCACCGGCTTGAGGCCGTCACGGGCGTCCGGCAGGGCGCGCGAATAGATGACCGAGTACGCGTACTCGAGGTAGGAGCCACGCATCTCGTCCACGACGTCGATGTCGAGGATCTTCTCCTCGTACGAGTCGTCGGGCGGCGGGGTCTTCGTGCTGCGGCGGGCCATCCTGCCTGGCTCCTTGCTGAAGCGTTTGACGGATCTGACGCCGACCATTGTGGACCGAGGCACTGACAACCCGTGCCACGACCCGGTGTCCGCGGCCCCGTCGGCCGCCGGAAGCCGTCGCGGCACCCGCTCCGGCACCCGCTCCGGCACCCGCCCGGAACGGCGTGCGCGATCCGCTGTGGGCGTACGGCCCGCGGGAACTTCGCCGAGGCCCCGCACGCTTTGCATACAGTGGCAGGCACGGCAGGAAAACCGCGGTTTGCACAACCGCCTCCGCTCGCGAAGGGACGTACATGCCCATGGGTCACACGACCACAGCCGAGGCAGGCTCCGGGGGCCTGACAGCGACCGAGCACCGCCTGGCCAACGGTCTGCGCGTGGTGCTCTCCGAGGACCACCTGACCCCGGTGGCGGCGGTCTGCCTCTGGTACGACGTCGGCTCCCGCCACGAAGTCAAGGGGCGTACCGGCCTGGCTCACCTTTTCGAGCACTTGATGTTCCAGGGCTCGGGACAGGTGAAGGGCAACGGCCACTTCGAACTGGTGCAGGGTGCCGGCGGCTCGCTGAACGGCACCACCAGCTTCGAGCGCACCAACTACTTCGAGACCATGCCCGCCCACCAGCTGGAGCTCGCGCTCTGGCTGGAGGCCGACCGCATGGGCTCGCTGCTGGCCGCCCTGGACGACGAGTCCATGGAGAACCAGCGGGACGTCGTCAAGAACGAGCGCCGCCAGCGCTACGACAACGTCCCCTACGGCACCGCCTTCGAGAAGCTGACCGCCCTCAGCTACCCGCAGGGCCACCCGTACCACCACACGCCGATCGGCTCGATGGCGGACCTGGACGCGGCCACCCTGGAGGACGCCCGCCAGTTCTTCCGCACCTACTACGCGCCGAACAACGCGGTGCTGTCCGTGGTCGGCGACATCGACCCCGTACGGACCCTCGCCTGGATCGAGAAGTACTTCGGCTCGATCCCCGCGCACGACGGCAAGCCCGCGCCCCGCGACGGGTCCCTGCCCGAGGTCATCGGCGAGCAGAAGCGCGAGGTCGTCGTCGAGGAGGTCCCGGCGCGCGCCCTGATGGCCGCCTACCGGCTGCCGGAGGACGGCACGCGCGCGTGCGACGCGGCCGACCTCGCCCTGACCGTCCTCGGCGGCGGCGAGTCCTCCCGCCTGTACAACCGGCTGGTGCGCCGCGACCGCACGGCCGTCGCGGCCGGCTTCGGCCTGCTGCGCCTCGCCGGCGCGCCCTCGATGGGCTGGCTGGACGTGAAGGCCTCCGGCGACGTCGAGGTGCCGGTCATCGAGGCCGCCATCGACGAGGAGCTCGCCCGGTTCGCCGAGGAGGGCCCGACGCCGGAGGAAATGGAGCGCGCCCAGGCCCAGTTGGAGCGCGAGTGGCTGGACCGGCTCGGCACGGTGGCGGGCCGCGCCGACGAACTGTGCCGGTTCGCCGTCCTGTTCGGCGACCCGCAGCTCGCCCTCACGGCTGTGCAGCGCGTCCTGGCGGTGACCGCCGAAGAGGTCCAGGAGGTCGCCAAGGCCCGCCTGCGCCCCGACAACCGCGCGGTCCTCGTCTACGAGCCGAAGTCCCCGGAAGCGGCCCCGGACGCCGACGTGCCCGAGGACCCGGAGCAGGAAGCGACCGTAGAGGCCGGCAACGAGAACGAGGAGACGGCCAAGTGACCGAGCAGCTCGCCAGCATGGACTTCCACCCTCAGCCGCAGCCCGGCGAGGCCAAGCCGTGGGCGTTCCCGGCCCCCGAGCGCGCGGCGCTCGACAACGGCCTGACGGTGCTGCGCTGCCACCGCCCCGGCCAGCAGGTCGTCGCCGTCGAGGTGCTGCTCGACGCGCCCCTGGACGCCGAGCCGGCCGGTCTGGACGGCGTCGCCACGATCATGGCGCGGGCCTTCTCCGAGGGCACCGACCAGCACTCCGCCGAGGAGTTCGCGGCCGAGCTGGAGCGCGCGGGCGCCACGCTCGACGCGCACGCCGATCACTCGGGCGTCCGCATCAGCCTGGAGGTGCCCGCCTCCCGCCTCGCCAAGGGCCTCGGCCTGCTCGCCGACGCCCTGCGCGCGCCCGCGTTCGCCGAGAGCGAGGTCGAGCGGCTGGTCCGCAACCGCCTGGACGAGATCCCGCACGAGCTGGCCAACCCCACCCGCCGGGCCGCCAAGGAGCTGTCCAAGGAGCTGTTCCCGGCGACCTCGCGCATGTCGCGTCCGCGGCAGGGCACCGAAGAGACGGTCGAGAAGATCGACGCGGCCGCCGTACGCGCCTTCTACGACCGCCATGTGCGCCCCTCGACGGCCACTACGGTCGTGGTCGGCGACCTCACCGGCATCGACCTGGACGCCCTGCTCGGCGACACCCTGGGCGCCTGGAGCGGCACCCCCGGGCAGCCCCGGCCCGTGCCGGCCGTGAGCGCCGACGACACCGGCCGCGTGGTCATCGTGGACCGGCCCGGCGCGGTCCAGACGCAGTTGCTGATCGGCCGCGTCGGCCCCGACCGGCACGACCGCGTGTGGCCCGCGCAGGTGCTCGGCACGTACTGTCTGGGCGGCACCCTCACCTCCCGCCTGGACCGCGTCCTGCGCGAGGAGAAGGGCTACACCTACGGTGTGCGTGCCTTCGGCCAGGTCCTGCGGTCCGCCGCGGACGGCACGGGTGCCTCCCTGCTCGCCATCAGCGGCTCGGTGGACACGCCGAACACCGGTCCCGCGCTGGACGACCTGTGGAAGGTGCTGCGCACCCTCGCGGCGGAGGGCTTGACCGACGCCGAGCGGGACGTGGCCGTCCAGAACCTCGTCGGGGTCGCGCCGCTCAAGTACGAGACGGCGGCGGCCGTCGCGAGCACGCTGGCCGACCAGGTCGAGCAGCATCTGCCCGACGACTTCCAGGCGACGCTGTACCGGCAGCTGGCCGCCACGGGCACGGTGGAGGCCACGGCCGCCGTCGTGAACGCCTTCCCGGTGGACGGCCTGGTGACCGTCCTCGTCGGTGACGCCTCGCAGATCAAGGCGCCGGTGGAGGCGCTCGGCATCGGCGAAGTCAGCGTCGTCGCGGCCGAGTAGGGCACGCGCGCGTGGGGCCCTGACCGCCTACGGGCCGTCAGGGCCCCACGCCGTTCCGCGCTCTTCCCCAGATGCCCGATTTGGGACGGAGGTTGCCTGTCTGCCCTGTGGGATGCGCTACAAAGGCCCGGTTCGGTTTGGGGACCGACGGCAGGCCCGCCTAGCGTCGTCCGGGCTGTTCGTCGGGCAGTGCGCCGCACCCGCGGCACCGGACAGCCATCGCCGAGTCCCCGTACGGCGCGAGCCAGGGGAGCCGGGGACCCACAACGTCCCCTGGGGTGAATCGGACGCCCACGCGTGCGCGTGGGGGGCCGTAGGAGACCTTCCTGCTCCGAACCCGTCAGCTAACCCGGTAGGCGAGAGGGAAGGAAAGGACCAGCCACTCCATGGCGTTCATGTGCGCCACCGGGAAGCACCGCAAGCCCGGCCGGGTCACGCGCACCGCCGCTCAGGCGGCCGGCGTCGCGGCCCTCACCACCGGTGTCATCGGCACCCTCGCGGCCTCCCCCGCGTCCGCCGCCCAGAACTCCGTCGAGCAGACCGGCCTCACCCCGGTGATCAGCGTGGGCGACGACATCGCCGCGCAGATCGACGCGCAGGCGGCCGCCCAGCGGCAGGCCGCCGAGGAGGCCGCGGCCCGGCGGGCCCAGGAGATCCGCGAGACCAAGGCCCGCGCCGCACGCGAGGCGGAGCGCGAGCGGCTGAACCGCTTCGTCCCCCCGATCACGGACTCGTACGTCTCCACGGGCTACAAGGCCAGCAGTTCCCTGTGGTCCTCCGGCTCCCACACCGGCATCGACTTCCACGCGGCCAGCGGCACCCCCGTCCACGCGGTCGGCTCCGGCACCGTCGTCTCCACCGGCTGGGGCGGCGCGTACGGCAACCAGATCGTGATCCGGATGGCCGACGGCATGTACACCCAGTACGGCCACCTGTCGTCCATCGGCGTCACGGTGGGCCAACAGGTCACCCCGGGCGAGCAGATCGGCCTGTCCGGCGCGACCGGCAACGTCACCGGACCCCACCTGCACTTCGAGGCCCGTACGACCCCCGACTACGGCTCGGACGTCGACCCGGTCGCCTATCTCCGCGAGCACGGCGTGGACGTCTGACGCGCACGGCGCACGAGACACGGCATCCGAAGCCCCGGCTCACCGAGCCGGGGCTTTCGTCGTTTTTCCACGGTGCCCTCGGTGCGCTTACGGAGTCGCTGTCCAAAAAATATCCATGGATTCCGGCCCGCCGTCGGAAATTCTGGCTCATTGCAATAGAGTCACGGAACACGCGTCCATCGTCGACGTGTCACGGGGATTAAGGCGGAGGTCGGTCATGCGTATTCCGGCGCACTCGGTATGCACGGCGATCCGGGACGACATCGTCGCCGGTGTCCACGAGCGCGGCAGCCGCCTCACCGAGGAAGTCCTGGCCCGCCGCTACGGCGTCTCGCGCGTCCCCGTCCGCGAGGCCCTGCGCACGCTGGAGGCGGAGGGCTTCGTGGTGACGCGCCGGCACGCGGGCGCGTGCGTGGCCGAGCCGACCGAGCAGGAGGCGGCCGACCTGCTGGAGATGCGGATGCTCCTGGAGCCGCTCGGCGCCGCCCGGGCCGCGCAGCGGCGCACGGAGGCGCATCTGAAGGTGCTGCGTGGCCTGGTCAGACTGGGCCAGGAGCGGGCCAGGCGGGGCAGCAGCGAGGATCTTCGGTCACTGGGCGGCTGGTTCCACGAGACGCTCGCCCAGGCCTGCGCGAGCCCCTCGCTGACCTCGATGCTGACCCAGTTGCGCCACAAGATCGCCTGGATGTACGCGGTGGAGGCGCTGCCGACCCCGGTCGAGTCCTGGGCGGAGCACGGCGCGATCGTGGACGCGGTGGCGCGCGGCGACGGCGAGCGCGCGCGGGCGCTCACGGCTCTGCACGGCGAGCGCGCGACGGCCGCGCACAGGCTTCGCTTTTCCGCCGGCGGCGAGGGCGTGAGGACTTCGCAACACGCCGTAAACATGAGCGGCCTGCGCCATTAACACGAGCGCCGTATACAAAGAAGAGTAATTCGGTGGCGGTGTATTCTTGCTGCCTGAATTCAGGTGTGTTCACGCATTGTGGAAGACCGTGCCAAAC
The DNA here is from genome assembly GCF_055558375.1 of Streptomyces sp. NPDC025793. NCBI lineage: Bacteria > Bacillati > Actinomycetota > Actinomycetes > Kitasatosporales > Streptomycetaceae > Streptomyces > Streptomyces sp. NPDC025793. The sequence continues at coordinate 128,429 of NZ_JBVHMR010000021.1, forward strand.
GGCGAAGCCGCGCCGCCCCACAAAGGGCGACGCGGCTTCGGTGTTCCGTGTTCCGGGCGGGGCCGGATCAGACGGTCTCGGGCAGCTCCTCCAGGCCCTCGGAGACCAGCTTGGCCAGACGCTCCAGGGCGATGTCCGCGCCCTCGGCGTCCGAGGCGAGGACGATCTCCTCGCCACCCTGGGCGCCCAGACCCAGGACGGCCAGCATGGAGGCCGCGTTGACGGGGTTGCCGTCAGCCTTGGCGATCGTCACCGGGACGCCTGCGGCCGTGGCGGCTCGGACGAAGATGGAGGCGGGGCGGGCGTGGAGGCCCTCGGCCCAGCCGACGTTGACGCGGCGCTCAGCCATGTGTTGCTGCCCTTCGGTGTTCAGGGTTGTCTAGACCAGTTTCCCATATCGCGAAGCGTGTCCGGAGCGGACCCTCGTCCCCTCCGGTGTGACATCGGACCGCGGCCTCGATCCGACTTCCGTCCCCCACAGACTGCCTCGCGCCGTTGTCGGACGCGAGCCGTACTCTGGGGCCCATGCAGAGCTCGGCGGACCGGCAGGACCGGTACGAGTACCCCGCCCACTGGGAGGCGGACGTGGTGCTGCGCGACGGGGGTACCGCGCGCATCCGGCCCATCACCATTGATGACGCCGACCGCCTGGTCAGCTTCTACGAGCAGGTCTCGGACGAGTCGAAGTACTACCGCTTCTTCGCGCCGTACCCACGACTGTCCGCCAAGGACGTCCACCGCTTCACGCACCACGACTTTGTGGACCGGGTGGGACTCGCGGCCACCATCGGCGGCGAGTTCATCGCCACCGTACGCTACGACCGCATCGGCGCCGACGGCATGCCCGCCTCCGTGCCGGCCGACGAGGCCGAGGTCGCCTTCCTCGTGCAGGACGCCCACCAGGGCCGCGGAGTCGCCTCCGCCCTGCTGGAGCACGTCGCGGCCGTCGCGCGCGAGCGGGGCATCCGCCGCTTCGCCGCCGAGGTGCTGCCCGCCAACACCAGGATGATCAAGGTGTTCACGGACGCCGGGTACACCCAGAAGCGCAGCTTCGAGGACGGCGTCGTCCGCCTGGAGTTCGACCTCGAACCGACCGACCGCTCGCTCGCCGTCCAGCGCGCCCGGGAACAGCGCGCCGAGGCCCGCTCGGTACGGCGGCTCCTCGCGCCCGGCTCGGTGGCCGTCATCGGCGTCGGCCGCGCCCCCGGCGGCGTCGGCCGCAGCGTCCTCGGCAACATCCGCGACGGCGGCTACGGCGGCCTGCTGCACGCCGTGAACCAGGCCTTCCCCGAGGACTGCAAGGAGATCGACGGGGTGCCCGCGCACCGCTCGGTGCGGGACATCGACGGCCCGGTCGACCTCGCCGTGATCGCGGTACCGGCCGATCATGTTCCCGCGGTGGTCACGGAGTGCGGCGAACACGGCGTGCAGGGACTCGTGGTCCTGTCCGCCGGATACGCCGAGAGCGGGCCCGACGGGCGGGAGCGGCAGCGGGCGCTCGTGCGCCACGCGCGCGCGTACGGCATGCGGCTCATCGGCCCCAGCGCCTTCGGGATCATCAACACCGCCCCCGGCGTCCGGCTGAACGCCTCGCTCGCCCCCGAGATGCCCCGCCCCGGCCGCATCGGCATGTTCGCCCAGTCCGGCGCCATCGGCATCGCCCTGCTGTCCCGGCTGCACCGGCGCGGCGGAGGCGTCACCGGGGTCACGGGCGTCTCCACGTTCGTCTCCGCCGGCAACCGCGCCGACGTCTCCGGCAACGACGTCCTCCAGTACTGGTACGACGACCCGGAGACCGATGTCGCCCTCATGTACCTGGAATCCATCGGCAACCCGCGCAAGTTCACGCGGCTCGCGCGGCGCACGGCGGCGGCGAAGCCGCTGGTCGTCGTGCAGGGGGTCGGCTCCGCCCCGCAGGGGCACGCGGTACGGGCGACCCGGCTGCCGCACGCCACCGTCTCCGCGCTGCTGCGGCAGGCCGGAGTGCTGCGCGTCGACACGATCACCGAACTGGTCGACACGGGCCTGCTGCTCGCCCGGCAGCCCCTGCCGGCCGGGCCGCGCGTGACGATCCTGGGTAACTCCGAGTCGCTGGGCGTGCTGGCGTACGACCGCTGCCTCGCCGAAGGACTGCGGCCGTCGCGCCCGCTGGACCTGACGACCGGGGCGACGGCGGAGGACTTCCACCGGGCGCTGGGGGCCGCGCTGGCGGACGACACGTGCGACGCCGTCGTCGTCACCGCGATCCCCGCGATCGGAGAAGGCTCGCCGGGCGATGCCGAGCTGGCGCAGGCGCTGCGGTCGGCCGCGGCGGCGGTGCCGGGCAAGCCGGTGCTGGTGGTGCATGTGGAGCTGGGGGGACTGGCCGAGGCCCTGTCGGCCGCGGCGAGCACGGCACCGCAGGCCGTCGAGAGGACTCCCGGGACCGCCGGAACCGAGTGCACCGCCCCGCCCTTCCGCCCCGTGGCAGGGCTGCCCGCCGAGGGAGCGGCGTCCGACAAGGCCATCCCCGCCTACCCCGCCGCCGAGCGCGCGGTGCGCGCCCTCGCCGAAGCCGTCAAGTACGGGCAGTGGCGACGGGAGGCGGCGGAGCCGGGGAAGGTGCCCGAGTACGACGACATCGACGAGAAGGGGGCCGCGCGGCTGATCGGGGAGCTGCTCGCGCGCGGAGAAGGGCTCACGATCTCCGCCGCCGAGACCTGCGAGCTGCTCGGCAAGTACGGCATCCCCGTGCGCCAGGCCCTGCCCGCCCCGACCGCCGACGCCGCCGCCGAGGCCGCCCGCACCCTCGGCTACCCCGTGGCCCTCAAGGCCACCGCCCCCCACCTGCGGCACCGCGCGGACCTGGGCGGCGTACGCCTCGACCTCGCGGACGAGGAGCAACTGCGGCGGGCGTACGCCGAGTTGACCGAGCTGTTCGGGGCGCCGGAGGGACTGCGGCCGGTGGTGCAGGGCATGGCGCCCCGAGGTGTCGACACGGTCGTCCGCGCGGTGATCGATCCGGCCGCCGGCGCCGTGCTGTCCTTCGGCCTCGCCGGGGCCGCCTCCCAGCTGCTCGGGGACATGGCGCACCGGCTGGTCCCGGTCACCGACCGCGAGGCGACCTCGCTCGTACGCGCGATCCGCACGGCCCCGCTGCTGTTCGGCTGGCGCGGCTCCACCCCCGTCGACACCCCTGCCCTGGAGGAGCTGCTGCTGCGGGTGTCCCGGCTGGTCGACGATCATCCGGAGGTGGTCGCCGTCACCCTGGAGCCGGTGGTCGTCGCCCCGCACGGCGTGAGCGTCCTCGGCGCCACCCTCCGCCTCGCACCCCCGCCCGCCCGCGACGACCTCGGACCGCGCACGATGCCGGCGTACTGAGCGGACGAGAGGGGGGAGACGGGGGAGCGAGAGGGGGGAGACGGGGGAGAGGGGGACTTCATGGAGATCGCCGGCCGGCGACTGCCCGAGGGCGGCTGGTGGGACTGGGAAGTGATCGTCTGGGACGGCGGCCTGCTGCGGCTGGCCGCCGGGTACGACCTGACGTACCACCACGGCCTGGAGGTGGTCCTCACCGACCCGTGCTTCGTCTCGTGCCCCGCGGCCTTCCAGGACCCCGTCTTCCGGGAGCCCACCGCGCAGGAGACCGCGCGGCTGCGGCGGGCGCTCGGCGGGGCACCGCCCGTCGTGGTCGCGTTCGAGGCGGACGCCGGCGGGCCCGGACCGGTCTCCTGCCTGATCGCCGCCGAGCGGCTGGACATCGTGCCGGGGCTCGTCCGTCGGCACGACGACGGGCGGGCCACGCGCGCGTGAACGGCCCGCCTCGGTCCCGATGACTGGCCCGGAGCGGCCCTGCCCACGGATTAGGATGGACGCCATGGCCAAGACCAGTACGACGACCCAGGGGCTGCGCGCGGCGATCGAGCGCAGCGGCTACTACCCGGCCCTCGTGGCCGAGGCGGTGGAGGCCGCTGTGGGCGGCGAGCCGATCCGGTCGTACCTGGTCCACCAGGAGACCACGTTCGACCAGAACGAGGTGCGCCGCCATGTGACCGTCCTGGTCCTCACCGGCAACCGCTTCATCGTCAGCCACACCGACGAGCAGGCCGCCGACAGCACCTCCCCGACCCCGTACGCCACCACCTCCACCGAGTCCGTGAAGCTCGGCCGGATCTCCTCGGTCGTGGTCAGCCGGGTCGTCGCGAACCCCGAGCAGTACACCCCGGGCACCCTGCCCCGCGAGGTCGTGCTCACCATCGGCTGGGGCGCCGTCAACCGCATCGACCTGGAGCCCGCCGCCTGCGGCGACCCTAACTGCGACGCCGACCACGGCTACACCGGCAACTCCACGGCGGACGACCTCAGCCTGCGCGTCAGCGAGGCCGGGGACGGCCCCGAGACGGTGCGCCAGGCACTCGCCTTCGCGCAGGCCGTCTCGGAGGCGACCGCGGACCTCACGCGCTGATGTCCCAGCTCACCTCCGCCTGGGACCACCCGGAACCCCTCGCCCTGGACACCGCCCCGCTGCCCGAGTACGGCACCGGCTCCCTCGCCGACCTGCTGCCCACCCTGGCCGCGGGCATGGGCGTGCCCGGCATGACCGCCACGATCGGGGAACTGACCCCGGCCGACCGGGTCTGCGTCCTCCTGGTCGACGGGCTCGGCTGGGAGCAGCTGAGGGCCCACCCCGACGAGGCCCCCTTCCTGACCTCCCTGCTCGGCAGCTCGCGCGGCGGCACCGGCCGCCCGCTCACCGCCGGCTACCCGGCGACCACCGCGACCTCCCTCGCCTCGGTCGGCACCGGTCTGCCGCCCGGCGCCCACGGCCTGCCCGGCTACAGCGCCCGCAACCCGGCCACCGGCGAGCTGATGAACCAGCTCCGCTTCCAGCCGTACACCGACCCGCGCCCCTGGCAGCCGTACCCCACCGTCTTCCAGCTGGCCCACGAGGCCGGGGTGCACTCCGCCCAGGTCTCCTCGCCCGCCTTCCAGCACACCCCGCTCACGAAGATCGCGCTCAGCGGCGGCACCTTCCACGGCCGGCTGAGCGGCGAGGAGCGCATGGACGCCGCCGCCGAGCAACTGGCCGCCGGGGACCGCTCGCTGGTCTACACGTACTACTCCGAGCTGGACGGCTCCGGCCACCGCTACGGCGTCGCCTCCGACACCTGGCGCGGCCAGCTGATGTACGTCGACCGGCTCGCCCAGCGCCTCGCCGAGCAGCTGCCCCCGCGCAGCGCGCTCTACGTCACCGCCGACCACGGCATGGTCGACGTCCCGTTCGACGACGAGCACCGCTTCGACTTCGACACCGACTGGGAGCTGCGGGCCGGGGTCGCCCTGCTGGGCGGCGAGGGCCGGGCGCGGCACGTGTACGCGGTACCGGGCGCCGAGAACGACGTACTGACCTGCTGGCGCGAGGTCCTCGGCGAGCAGTTCTGGGTGGCCTCGCGCGACGAGGCGATCGCGGCGGGCTGGTTCGGACCGCGGATCGACGAGCGGGTGTACGACCGGCTCGGCGACGTGGTCGCGGCCGCCCACGACGACGTCCTGATCATCGCCACCGAGCGGGAGCCCAAGGAGTCGGCGCTCGTCGGCAACCACGGTTCGATGACCCCCGCCGAGCAGCTCGTCCCGCTGCTCGAAGTGCGCTCCTGACGCACGCCCCCGACGCATCCCCGACCACTCGCCGAAAGGTGTTCAACTCCTCATGCCCGAGCTGGTGTTCTTCTCCGGAACGATGGACTGCGGGAAGTCGACGCTGGCGTTGCAAATCGCGCACAACCGTTCGACTCGTGGGCTGAAGGGCGTGATCTTCACCCGCCAGGACCGGGCCGGCGAGGGCAAGCTCTCCTCGCGCCTCGGTCTGGTCACCGACGCCGTCGAGGTCACCGACGCCATGGATCTCTACAGCCACCTCGTCGGCGAGCTCTCGCAGGGCGGCAGGGCGGACTACGTGATCGTGGACGAGGCCCAGTTCCTCGCCCTGGAGCAGATCGACCAGCTGGCCCGGATCGTCGACGATCTCGGCATGGACGTGTTCGCCTTCGGGATCACGACGGACTTCCGCACAAAGCTCTTCCCCGGCTCTCAGCGGCTGATCGAGCTGGCGGACCGGATAGAGGCACTCCAGGTCGAGGCCATGTGCTGGTGCGGCGCCCGCGCGACCCACAATGCCCGTACGGTCGGCGGCGTGATGGTCGTCGAAGGCGAACAGGTTGTGGTCGGCGACGTCAACCAGACCGCTGCCGAGGTCGGCTACGAGGTCCTGTGCCGCCGCCACCATCGACGCCGCATGACATCCGCCGCCGCCCACGCCGCCGCCATCTCCCCGGATGTCCTCCCCGTCAACTCCGTCTGAGGCTGGTGCTGGTTTTCGCTCCCGTCGCGCGTAGTCGAAGGCCTGCCGGCTTCCGCTCCCGCCGGGATCGATGGCGCGGAGGGTCCTTCGTTCGATCTGCTGCAACGGCCGGCAAAGTCTGTCGCCTCTTGGCCCCGATCCTGGCCCTTGCCATGAGCGGCGTGCCATCAAGCTGTTCGACGATCGTCAGGTGTGGATCGCACCATGCTGGGTGCAGGGTCAGCCGGTCGTGCAGCGAGATGAAGAGCGTGTCCGAGGAGGACGGGAAGACCGTCTCAGGGCTTAGCGGATGGTCGATGATCACGACGACGGCCATTGACCGGTGTTGGGCAGGTCGCGCTCGAACCCTCGAAGGGACTGAGCGCGTACGGTTTCCCGAATCGGCGTCCGCCGCGTTCCGGTGCCTTGCCGTTGCCCTGCCAGAGCTGATGCAGCTCGGGACAGGGCCCTGACCTGTGCCCGCCTGACGGACCGGGTAGCGGGCCGTGTCAGACCCGAGCGCCGTTGGCCTCCGCCGGGTGCCGGCGTTCGCGGAGGGGGATGTGCGCGCCATGGCCTGACTATGGATAGGCAGGCGCAGTTCGGGCGATGCCACTCCGAGAGCGACCAGCCCGGCCTGTGGCCCCCGCTTCGCGAGACGGTCGTCGAGGGCGAGCACCGGTTGACGTGTTGCAGGCCGTTAGCCTGTCGGTATGTCAGAGCGTGTCATGCCCGGTCGCACGGACGGCCTGATCACCCTGGGTGCCGCGGACGCTCTGTGGGTCGATCTGACGGCCGACAGTGCTGTGCCGACGGCTTCTGGGGCATTCACCTGCTCTCCTGCCCATGCCCGGGCCGGGTACGTCCTCCTCGGCAACCATGTGGTGGCGACGGTGAGCGCGAGCGGCGGTCAGTGGAGAGTTCCGGAAGTCGAGGTACGCCGGGCGGCCGCGGAACTGAACGCGGTTCGGATGGACAGGCAGGACCTG
>NZ_JBVHMR010000022.1:0-124327 GCF_055558375.1 Streptomyces sp. NPDC025793
TCGACAACGTCCAGCACATCCAGGGCTCCTGGCTCACCACCGGCAAGGAGGTCGGCCAGCTCTCGCTCCACTACGGCGCCGACGACCTCGGCTCGATCATGCTGGAGGAGAACGTGGTCTCCTCGGCCGGTGCCAAGCACCGCTCGAACCGGATGGAGATCATCGACCTGATCCGCAAGGCGGGCCGCGTCCCGGCGCAGCGCGCGACGACGTACGAGCACCTGGTCGTGCACGACGACCCGGCCGACGACCCCGTCGACGACCGCGTGGTCTCGCACATCTCGTCCACGGCCATCGAGGGCGGCACGGCCCACCCCGAGCTGAAGCTGCTGACCTCCAACTGACGCCGCCGTGCTGACGATCCACGCCGCCCCGCTGGTCCTGCCGGTGGGCGCGGCACCCGTCGCGGACGGGGCCGTGGTGGTGGACGGCGACCGGATCACGACCGTCGGGCCGTACGAGGAGGCCGTCGCCGCGGCGCCGGGCGCGCGGGTGCGGCGCTGGCCGGGCGTGCTCACCCCTGGGCTGCGCCAGTGGCACCCGCTGTGGCTGCTGCGCCGCTGCTACCACCCCGACCCGCGCGAAGCCGACGAGCTGGGCGAACTGCCGCTGTGGGGCGAGCGGTTGGCCGCCCTGGGCGACCTCACCGAGAGCCGCTGGTCGGGCAGTGTCCGGCGGGGTGTGCAGCGGATGCTGCGGTACGGCACGACGGCGGTCGCGTCCCCGGGGGCACGCTTCGGCGATCCGCTGGTGGCCACGGCCGTCGCCCGGTCCGGGCTGACGGTCGTGGGTGTCCAGGGCGCCCCCGGCATGCTGCTGGGCGAGTGTCCCGACCTCGACCCGTTCGCCGAGGGGTACGACCTCGCCGGCACGGTCCACGGCCCCCTGACCGTCGGCGGCCGGGCCGACCTCGCCGTGTTCGACGTCCCCGACGAGCCGGCCCTGAGCGAGCGCGGCGCGGTGACCTGCGTGGCGACCGTGCTGGGCGGTCGGCTGGTGTACCGGGGCCGCTGACCGGGCTCGGCCGTCCACGGCCGGACTCTGGTACCTGCGCACGTACCTGCGGTTCGGGCTGCCGCCGATGCGTCAGGAAGCCCGCCCTCGTCCCCGGAGGCCGGGCTGCAACAATGGGCGGGTGACCCGCGCCTCCCTGAACAAGCAGCCGCACGAAGTCGCCTCGATGTTCGACGACGTGGCGGAACGGTACGACCTGACCAACGACGTGCTGTCGCTCGGCCAGGACCGGCGCTGGCGCAAGGAGGTGTCGAAGGCGGTCGACGCGCGCCCCGCGCAGAAGATCCTCGACCTCGCGGCCGGTACGGCCACCTCCTCGCTGCCCTTCGCGCGGACGGGCGCGTATGTCGTCCCCTGCGACTTCTCGGTCGGGATGCTCCGGGTCGGCAAGCGGAAGCACACCTGGCTGCCGTTCACGGCCGGGGACGCGACGCGACTGCCGTTCAGGGACGACACCTTCGACGCCGTGACGATCTCCTTCGGACTGCGCAACGTCCAGGACTTCGACGCGGCCCTGCGGGAGATGCACCGGGTGACCCGCCCCGGCGGCCGCGTGGTGATCTGCGAGTTCTCGACGCCGACCTGGGCGCCCTTCCGCACCGTGTACACCGAGTACCTGATGCGGGCCCTGCCGCCGGTCGCGCGCGCGGTCTCCTCGAACCCGGACGCCTACGTCTACCTCGCCGAGTCCATCCGTGCCTGGCCCGACCAGCCCGCCCTCGCCGAACGGCTGCGCAAGGCGGGCTGGACGAAGGTGGCGTGGCGCAACCTCACCGGCGGTGTGGTCGCGCTGCACCGGGGCTTCAAGGAGAGCTGAACCCCCGCCGGCGCCTCACCGGTTGATCATCTCGAAGGCGTCGCCTGGTTCGCCGAGTTCGCGTTGCATCCCACCGCTCGGCGGGCGCGGGATGCGCGGCTCGCGCACGCCTCCGCCGCCCTCGCCCTCCCCGAAGTCGAACCACACGTACACCATCGAGTCCGGCGGCACCTCGGCGCCGGGCTGCGGATACTGGCGTACGACGTAGTCGACGACGGTGTGGTGGAAGTCCGGGCGGTCCGGCGCGTTGAGGAACAGGCCCCGCGCCCGGGCCGTTTCGCGCGCGTCCACGGCCATCAGTCCGACCAGCCGTGGCACACGTACTTCGGGTGTTTTGGGTGTTATGTGCACAGATGTCACCCCCAGCGGTACTGGAAGGGTAACTCCCGCGCCTCCCGGCCGGAAGGATCCGGTGTCTTTCTGTAACAGGCAACTACTCTGCGTTATCGAGGCGGTCGCCGCCGTCGCCGCCGTTGTCGCCCCTGACGACGGGGGCGGCGGGGGAGTCGAGGGCGAGCCGGAAGCAGAGGGCCCGCTCGCCCAGGGTCGGGTGCGGATAGGTCTCCGCCGGCCGCATGCCGAGCCGCCGGGTCACCGCGATCGACCGCTCGTTGCCGGGCCGGACCATCGCCACGACCTCCTTCACTCCGGCCGCCCGCACCCGCTCCAGCGTCTCGCGCGCGGCCGCCGTGACGTACCCCTTGCCCCAGTGCGCGCGACCGAGGCGCCAGCCGATCTCCGTCTCGCCGACCGGACCCCAGGCGGGCCGCCAGGGCTGGGCGCCGGTGAACCCGATGACCTCGCCGGTCCCGTCCAGCATCGTCCACAGGCAGAAGCCGAGCTCCGCGTCGTGCCGCCGCTGGCGCGCGGTGAGTTCCTCGTAGACGGAAAGGGCCGCCGGCCTGCCGCCGTAGAACTCCATGACCTCGGGATCTCCGAAGAGCCGGTGCCAGGCGACGGCGTCCTCGTGCGTAGGGACGCGCAGTCGTACCGCGGGGAGGGGTCGGTTCACAGGGCAGCCCTTCATCCGGGTGATCAATTCTGCTGCATAGACTGCCCATGTCCAGTGCCGGTCGGCACGCAGATTTCGAACTTGGGGAGATCCCGCCGTGACCGTCGTGAAGGAGCCCCTCTCCGAGAACACCGCCGACGTGATCGTCGTCGGCGCGGGGCCGGCCGGCTCCACGACCGCCTACCACCTCGCCAAGGCCGGTCTCGACGTCCTGCTCCTGGAGAAGACCGCGTTCCCGCGCGAGAAGGTGTGCGGCGACGGCCTCACCCCGCGCGCGGTGAAGCAGCTCGTCGCCATGGGCATCGACATCTCCGAGGAGGCCGGCTGGCTGCGCAACAAGGGCCTGCGCATCATCGGGGGCGGCTCCCGCCTCCAGCTGGACTGGCCGGATCTCGCCGCCTACCCGAACTACGGACTCGTCCGCAAGCGCGACGACTTCGACGAGCAGCTCGCCCGCAACGCGCAGAAGGCGGGGGCGCGGCTGTACGAGCGCTGCAACGTGGGCGCCCCGGTCATCGACGACCGCACGGGCCGCATCACCGGTGTGACCGCCAAGCTCGGCGAGGAGAAGCGCGAGGTCACCTTCCACGCGCCGCTGGTCGTCGCCGCCGACGGCAACTCCACCCGGCTGTCCCTCGCGATGGGCCTGCACCGCCGCGAGGACCGCCCGATGGGCGTCGCCGTGCGCACCTACTTCACCTCGCCCCGCCACGAAGACGACTACCTGGAGTCCTGGCTGGAACTGTGGGACCGCCGTGGCGCCCAGGACCGCCTGCTGCCCGGCTACGGCTGGATCTTCGGCATGGGCGACGGCACGTCGAACGTGGGCCTCGGCGTGCTGAACACCTCCGCCTCCTTCAAGGAGCTGGACTGGCGCGAGGTCCTCAAGGCCTGGTGCGCCTCCATGCCCGAGGACTGGGGCTACACCCCCGAGAACATGACCGGTCCGATCCGCGGCGCCGCCCTGCCCATGGCCTTCAACCGCCAGCCGCACTACACGCGCGGGCTGCTGCTCGTCGGTGACGCCGGCGGCCTGGTGAACCCCTTCAACGGCGAGGGCATCGCCTACGCCATGGAGTCCGGCCAGATCGCCGCCGACGTCATCGTCCAGGCCCACGCGCGGGCCACGCCCGCCCAGCGCGAGATCGCCCTCCAGCGGTACCCGCGCGTCCTCAAGGACACCTACGGCGGCTACTACACGCTCGGCCGCGCCTTCGTGAAGCTCATCGGCAACCCGAAGGTCATGCAGATCGCCACCCAGCGCGGCCTCACACACCCGATGCTGATGAAGTTCACCCTCAAGCTCCTCGCGAACCTCACCGACCCCACGGGCGGCGACGCGATGGACCGCGTGATCAACGGTCTGAGCCGGGTGGCCCCGAAGGCGTGAGGCTCCGCCGAGGCCGGCTCAGTTCCCCGGCGCGGGCGGCCCGGCGGGCGAAGACCTCGTCCCGCCGGTCCGCCATCTGCCGCAGCGCGTCCTTCTTCTCGCGCGTGGAGAGCCGGTCCAGGTAGACGTACCCGTGGGTGTGGTCGGTCTCGTGGGCCAGACAGCGGGCGAAATATCCCGTGCCCTCGATGACGAGCGGACGGCCGTCCCTGTCCTGCCCGCGCACGACGGCGCGCTCCGGCCGCGGTACGGGCATCACGGCGCCCGGCACCGACAGACAGCCCTCGCCCTCGTCGATCAGCCGACGCCCGGCCGGGGCGGACTCCAGTACCGGATTGACGATGTGCCCGACATGTCGGACACCATCGTCGTCGGGGCAGTCGTACACGAACAGACGCAGATCGACGCCCACTTGATTGGCCGCGAGGCCGGCTCCCTCGGCGACGTACATGGTGAGGAACATGTCGTCGATGAGCGCGGCGAGGTCGGGCCCGAACTCCGTGACGTCCCGGCACGGCTTGTGCAGGACCTCCTCGCCGACCTCGGTGACCCGGCGCACCGCGCCACGCCCGGACTCGGGGGCGTAGCGCGGGTAGTGGTCGGCGGGACTTCCCTGTACGAACACGCGTGGCATCGCGCGGTCTCCTTCGCTCGTGACCGGACCGCCGTACGACGGCCCGGACCGAGCATGTCAGGAAAGACCGGCCCGCACGCCGGTACGGCGCAAGGGCCGCTGCCCCCGAGCGGCTGCGGCCCTACGCGCGTTGAGTGGTGCCGGTGCCCTCAGAGCACCCGCACGGCGCCGGTCGGCGGGTCGTACGACAGCGGCCTCTCGACGATGCCGGTGGACGGGTTCTGCGCGCCGACAAACATACCGTCGCCGACGTACACCGCCACGTGGTACGCGCTGCCCGCGCCGCCCCAGTAGAGGATGTCGCCCGGCTGGAGGTTGCTCAGCGAGACCTGGGTGCCCTGGGTGGACTGGTCCTGGGAGACGCGCGGCAGGTCGACGCCGATCTGCTTGAAGGCGGACTGCACCAGGCCGGAGCAGTCGTAGGCGCTCGGGCCGGAGGCGCCCAGGACGTAGGACTTGCCGATCTGCGCCTTCACGAAGGCGATGACCGTGGCGGCCGAACCGGTCGCGGAGCCGGTGTCGGTGGAGGAGGTGCCGGTGCTCGACGAGGCGGAGAGCGTGGTGCGCTCCGCGTTGCGCGAGGCACGGGCGGCGGCCTCGATGCGGGCCTGCTCCTCGGCCTTCTTCTTGGCCGCCGCGGCCTTCTGCTGGGCCTCGGCGAGGTCCGCCTTGGCCTGCTTCGCGGCATTCGCGGCGGCCGCGTCGCGCTCCGCCTGGAGCTGGTAGTTCGCGGCGGCCTGCTGCGTGGCGTCCGCGGACTGGGCGGCCTGGGCGGCCAGGTCGGCCGTCAGGGTGGGCAGTTCGAGGGTCTGCGTCACCGGCTCGGCCGCGTTCGCCGAGCCGGACGCCCCGGCGACTGCCAGGGTGCCGAGGACGCCACCGGCAACTCCGGCCCGCATCGCGAAGGTCGACGCGCTGCGGCGGGGCTTCCGGTGGCTGCGTATGTGAGCGGTGTGGGACATGAGGACAACGGGTACCAGGGGCTCCTTCATATCTTCAAGAAACGTGTGCTGCGCCACAGTTGCTCAATCGAGACCCTGAATCCCGGGTGTGTCGCTCTTTATTGACGCCGTAACGGACATAGCGGACGTTGACGATCAAGCCCTTGATCACGGTCTTTGATCATTACGTCCGAATTGCCCCGCACCTACCACCGGTTGGGATGGTTGGCCAACCCCGGTTCTCGCGACCCTCTCATCGATGTGGCGGAGGTCACGGAACGGTTACCGGAAGGGCGGCGTCCCGTGTGCGCGGAGCTCGTGAACGCGTGTACGCGTCCACATCGCGCTTCGCGCTCCCCCTGATGTGTGAACGCGGCCCTTTATCAGGCAGTCGCGTCCAGCACCAATTTGCATGCAAGCGAAGTCTCTTGATATTGAGACGCCCCCTCCGGCCTGCGACGACAAGCCGGAATGTCACTTCTGGTGATCAACTGAACGCTTCGCGTATGAAGATCACCCATCATCCGACTTCATGATCCTTCGTCAGGTGGTGGAGATCACAAAGCTTGTGGAATACCCCGTGTCGCAGATCACAGAGCGGCGGGCATAAGATGCGAGGCAGTTGGGCTTGTGACCTGCTTCACATGTTCTCGATCTTCGCCCGGGACGAGCGGGGCGCGTGGGACCGGTGAGGCGGGTGTGGGCCCTGTGAACCGCCAGCAGTCAGCGCCGACTGAGAGGAGCGAGGAGCGGTGAACGCGTATGCGCCCATCCTCGTACTGGGAGCCCTCGGGGCAGGCTTTGCGATCTTCTCCGTGGTCATGGCCACGCTGATCGGGCCGAAGCGGTACAACCGCGCGAAGCTCGAGGCCTATGAATGCGGTATCGAGCCGACCCCCACGCCGGCCGGCGGCGGGCGCTTCCCCATCAAGTACTACCTGACGGCGATGCTCTTCATCGTCTTCGACATCGAGATCGTCTTCCTCTACCCCTGGGCCGTCACCTTCGACGCCCTGGGGATCTTCGGGCTCGTGGAGATGCTGCTCTTCGTGCTCACCGTCTTCGTCGCGTACGCGTACGTATGGCGGCGCGGCGGCCTGGAATGGGACTGAGGGGCCTTTAACGACATGGGACTCGAAGAAAAGCTGCCGAGCGGTTTCCTGCTCACGACCGTCGAGCAGGCCGCGGGCTGGGTGCGCAAGGCGTCCGTCTTCCCGGCCACCTTCGGCCTCGCCTGCTGCGCCATCGAGATGATGACGACCGGCGCGGGCCGTTACGACCTGGCGCGCTTCGGCATGGAGGTCTTCCGCGGCTCGCCGCGCCAGGCCGACCTGATGATCGTCGCCGGCCGGGTCAGCCAGAAGATGGCGCCGGTGCTCCGGCAGGTCTACGACCAGATGCCCAACCCCAAGTGGGTGATCTCCATGGGCGTCTGCGCCTCCTCGGGCGGCATGTTCAACAACTACGCGATCGTCCAGGGCGTCGACCACATCGTCCCGGTCGACATCTACCTGCCGGGCTGCCCGCCCCGCCCCGAGATGCTGATGGACGCGATCCTCAAGCTCCATCAGAAGATCCAGACCTCCAAGCTCGGCGTGAATGCCGAGGAAGCCGCCCGCGAGGCGGAGGAGGCGGCTCTCAAGGCCCTGCCCACGATCGAGATGAAGGGGCTGCTGCGGTGAGCGACGCGAACGGCAACGGCACGGGCGGCGCGAACGGATCCGCGAACGGCGTCAACCCCGAGAAGGACCTGTCCGCCTCCAACCTCCCCGGCCAGCGCGGCCAGGGCGGCGAGGAGATCCGCGTCCAGCGCGGCATGTTCGGCGCCAACAACGGCGGCGACACCTCCGGCTACGGCGGACTGGTCCGCTCGGTCCGCCTCCCGGGTCCCGCGAGCAGGCCCTACGGCGGCTGGTTCGACGAGGTCGCCGACGAACTCGAAGGCGCCCTGGAGGAACAGGGACTCCTCCCGGAGAACGCCATCGAGAAGACGGTCGTCGACCGCGCCGAGCTGACCTTCCACATCGAACGCGAGCACCTGGTCCGTGTCGCCCGCACCCTGCGCGACGACCCGGCCCTGCGCTTCGAGCTGTGCACCGGCGTCAGCGGCGTCCACTACCCGAACGACAAGGGCCGCGAGCTGCACGCCGTGTACCACCTGCGCTCGATCACCCACAACCGGCTGATCCGCCTCGAAGTCAGCGCACCCGACAGCGACCCGCGCATCCCGTCCCTGGTCCCCGTCTATCCGACGAACGACTGGCACGAGCGCGAGACCTACGACTTCTTCGGGATCGTCTTCGACGGTCACCCGGCCCTGACGCGGATCATGATGCCGGACGACTGGCAGGGCCACCCGCAGCGCAAGGACTACCCCCTCGGCGGCATCCCCGTCGAGTACAAGGGCGCCCAGATCCCGGCTCCGGACCAGCGGAGGTCGTACTCGTGAGCACGCAGTCAGCATCCGCGGCCGACGCCGCATCGGCGCGAGAGACCACCGAGGGCACCGTATATACGGTCACCGGTGGCGACTGGGACGAGATCGTCCAGTCCGCGACCCGCGCCGACGACGAACGCATCGTCGTCAACATGGGTCCGCAGCACCCGTCCACCCATGGGGTGCTTCGCCTGATCCTGGAGATCGAGGGCGAGACCGTCACCGAGGCCCGCTGCGGCATCGGCTATCTGCACACCGGCATCGAGAAGAACCTCGAATTCCGCACGTGGACGCAGGGCACCACCTTCGTCACGCGCATGGACTACCTCACGTCCTTCTTCAACGAGACCGCCTACTGTCTCGCCGTCGAGAAACTCCTCGGCATCGAGGACGAGATCACCGAGCGCGCCAAGATCACCCGGGTGCTCCTGATGGAGCTGAACCGGCTCTCCTCCCACCTGGTGTGCATCGCCACCGGCGGCATGGAGCTGGGCGCCACCACGATCATGATCTACGGATTCCGCGATCGTGAAATGATTCTCGACCTCTACGAGCTCATCACGGGCCTGCGCATGAACCACGCGTACATCCGGCCCGGCGGACTCGCCCAGGACCTGCCGCCCGGCGCGGTGGACCAGATCCGCGCGTTCGTGAAGAAGATGAAGAAGAACCTCCCGGAGTACGACAAGCTCGCCACCGGGAACCCCATCTTCAAGGCCCGCATGCAGGACATCGGCTACCTCGACCTGGCCGGCTGCATGGCCCTCGGCGCCACCGGCCCGATCCTGCGCTCCGCCGGCCTGCCGCACGACCTGCGCAAGGCCCAGCCGTACTGCGGCTACGAGACGTACGACTTCGAGATCCCGACCGCCGACACCTGCGACGCCTACGGCCGCTTCCTGGTCCGCCTGGAGGAGATGCGCCAGTCGCTCGGGATCGTCGAGCAGTGTCTGGACCGGCTCCAGCCCGGACCGGTCATGGTCGCCGACAAGAAGATCGCCTGGCCCGCCCAGCTCGCCCTGGGACCGGACGGACTCGGCAACTCCCTCGACCACATCAAGAAGATCATGGGCACCTCGATGGAGGCCCTGATCCACCACTTCAAGCTCGTCACCGAGGGCTTCCGCGTCCCGCCGGGACAGGCCTACGCGGCCGTCGAGTCCCCCAAGGGCGAACTCGGCGTGCACGCCGTCTCCGACGGCGGCACCCGCCCCTACCGGGTCCACTTCCGGGACCCGTCCTTCACCAACCTGCAGGCCATGGCGGCGATGTGCGAAGGCGGCCAGGTCGCCGACGTGATCGTCGCCGTCGCGTCCATCGACCCCGTGATGGGAGGCGTCGACCGGTGACCACCTCTTCTTCGGAGCGGGGCGTCAGCCTGGGCATGCCCGAACTGCCCGCGCCCGCGTACCCGGACGACGTCCGGGCCCGGCTGGAGGCGGACGCGCGCGAGATCGTCGCGCGCTACCCGGACTCCCGCTCCGCCCTGCTGCCGCTGCTCCACCTCGTGCAGTCGGAGGAGGGCCACGTCACGCGCGCCGGAATGCGGTTCTGCGCGGACGTGCTGGACCTGACCACGGCCGAGGTCAGCGCCGTCGCCACCTTCTACACCATGTACCGGCGCAAGGCGTCCGGCGACTACCAGGTCGGCGTGTGCACCAACACGCTGTGCGCGGTGATGGGCGGTGACGAGATCTTCGAGACCCTCCAGGAGCACCTGGGCGTCGGCAACGGCGAGACCACCGGCGACGGCAAGGTCACCCTGGAGCACATCGAGTGCAACGCGGCCTGCGACTTCGCGCCGGTCGTGATGGTCAACTGGGAGTTCTTCGACAACCAGACGCCCGGCAGCGCCAAGCGCCTGGTCGACGACCTGCGCGCGGGGCGGCCCGTGCAGCCCACGCGCGGGGCGCGGATGTGCACCTTCAAGGAGACCGCGCGGATGCTGGCCGGCTTCCCCGACGAGCGGCCCGGGGCCGTCGAGGAGGGTGGCAGTGCGGGACCCGCGTCGCTGGTGGGCCTTCGCCTGGCAAGGGGAGAGGCCGCACCCGCGCGCGTGGTCCATCCGCGCGGAGGTCCGCACGAGGAACCCCAGGACACGCCGTCCGCCGACCAGGACGCAGAGGAGGGGGAGTGATGACCGTGGCAGCCGAACTCAAGGACACCAGCCCCGAGAAGCTGCTCGCACCCGTGCTGTCTGCCTTCTGGGACGAGGACCGGTCCTGGACGCTGGACGTCTACCGGAGGCACGAGGGGTACGAGGGGCTGCGCAAGGCACTCGCCATGTCGCCGGACGACCTGATCGCGTACGTCAAGGACTCCGGTCTGCGCGGCCGCGGTGGCGCGGGGTTCCCGACCGGAATGAAGTGGCAGTTCATTCCGCAAGGTGATGGAAAACCGCACTATCTAGTTGTCAACGCCGACGAGTCGGAGCCCGGGACCTGCAAGGACATCCCGCTCCTCTTCGCGAACCCGCACAGCCTCATCGAGGGCATTGTGATCGCGTGTTACGCCATCAGGTCGTCGCATGCCTTCATCTATCTGCGTGGTGAAGTCGTCCCCGTTCTGCGGCGGTTGCACGAGGCCGTGCGCGAGGCCCGCGCGGCGGGATACCTCGGCGAGAACATCCTGGGCAGCGGGCTCGACCTCCAGCTCACCGTGCACGCGGGCGCGGGCGCGTACATCTGCGGTGAGGAGACCGCACTGCTGGACTCGCTCGAAGGCCGCCGTGGTCAACCGCGGCTGCGTCCTCCCTTCCCTGCTGTCGAAGGGCTCTATGCCTGCCCGACTGTTGTGAACAACGTCGAGTCGATCGCGTCGGTTCCCGCCATCCTGAAAAACGGGAAAGACTGGTTCAGGTCGATGGGCAGCGAGAAGTCCCCGGGCTTCACGCTCTACTCGCTCAGCGGCCACGTCGCGAGCCCCGGCCAGTACGAGGCCCCGCTCGGCATCACGCTCCGCCAGCTCCTCGACATGAGCGGTGGGATGCGGCCCGGCCACCGCCTCAAGTTCTGGACGCCCGGCGGCTCCTCGACGCCGATGTTCACCGACGAACACCTCGACGTTCCCCTCGACTACGAAGGAGTGGGCGCCGCTGGTTCCATGCTCGGCACCAAGGCGCTCCAGTGCTTCGACGAGACGACCTGCGTGGTGCGGGCGGTGACCCGCTGGACCGAGTTCTACGCGCACGAGTCCTGCGGCAAGTGCACGCCCTGCCGCGAAGGGACGTACTGGCTGGTGCAGTTGCTGCGGGACATCGAAGCGGGCAAGGGCGTCATGCCCGACCTCGACAAGCTCGCCGACATCGCCGACAACATCAACGGCAAGTCGTTCTGCGCCCTCGGCGACGGCGCCGCGTCCCCGATCTTCTCCTCGCTGAAGTACTTCCGCGAGGAGTACGAGCAGCACATCACGGGCCGGGGCTGCCCCTTCGACCCGGCCAAGTCGACGGCCTGGGCGGACCGCCCGGAGGTGAACGCATGACCGTGACCACCAGCGCCCCCACCGGAGGGGGGCAGGCGGCGGTCCCGCCGGAGGACCTCGTCACGCTGACGATCGACGGCATCGAGATCAGCGTGCCCAAGGGCACCCTGGTCATCCGGGCCGCCGAGCAGGTCGGCGTCGAGATCCCCCGGTTCTGCGACCACCCCCTCCTCGCCCCCGTCGGCGCCTGTCGCCAGTGCATCGTCGAGGTCGAGGGCCAGCGCAAGCCGATGGCGTCCTGCACCATCACGTGCACCGACGGCATGGTGGTGAAGACCCAGCTCACCTCGCCGGTCGCCGAGAAGGCCCAGCACGGCGTGATGGAGCTGCTGCTCATCAACCACCCGCTGGACTGCCCGGTCTGCGACAAGGGCGGCGAGTGCCCGCTCCAGAACCAGGCCATGTCGCACGGCAACGCCGAGTCCCGCTTCGACGGGAAGAAGCGCACCTACGAGAAGCCCGTACCGATCTCCACCCAGGTACTGCTCGACCGTGAGCGGTGCGTGCTGTGCGCCCGCTGCACCCGGTTCTCCAACCAGATCGCGGGCGACCCGATGATCGAGCTGCTGGAGCGGGGCGCGCTCCAGCAGGTCGGCACCGGCGAGGGCGACCCGTTCGAGTCGTACTTCTCCGGCAACACCATCCAGATCTGCCCGGTCGGCGCCCTGACCTCGGCCGCCTACCGCTTCCGCTCCCGCCCCTTCGACCTCATCTCCTCGCCCTCGGTGTGCGAGCACTGCTCCGGCGGCTGCGCCACCCGCACCGACCACCGGCGCGGCAAGGTCATGCGGCGGCTCGCCGAGAACGACCCCGAGGTCAACGAGGAGTGGATCTGCGACAAGGGACGCTTCGCGTTCCGGTACGCGCAGGCGAAGGACCGCCTCGACACCCCGCTGGTCCGCAATGCCGACGGCGTCCTGGAGCCCGCCTCCTGGCCGCAGGCGCTGGACGCGGCCGCGCGCGGGCTGAGCGCCGCCCGCTCCCGGGCCGGCGTCCTCATCGGCGGCCGGCTCACCGTCGAGGACGCCTACGCGTACAGCAAGTTCGCGCGCGTGGCGCTCGACACCAACGACATCGACTTCCGCGCGCGCGTGCACAGCGGCGAGGAGGCCGACTTCCTGGCGTCCCAGGTGGCCGGCCGCGGCTGTGACCTGGACGGTACGGGTGTCACGTACACCTCCCTGGAGAAGGCGCCCGCCGTCCTGCTGGTCGGCTTCGAGTCCGAGGAGGAGGCGCCCGGCGTCTTCCTGCGGCTGCGCAAGGCCTGGCGCAGGCACAAGCAGCAGGTCTTCGCGGTGGCCACGCACGCGACGCGGGGCCTTGAGAAGGCGGGCGGCACGCTGCTGCCGGCCGCGCCGGGCACCGAGACCGAGTGGCTGGACGCCCTCGCGAGCGGTGTCGGCCTGGAGGAGCCCGGCACGCGCGCGGCGGAGGCCTTGCGCGGCGACGGCGCGGTCATCGTCGTCGGCGAACGGCTCGCCTCGGTCGCGGGCGGCCTCACCGCCGCCGTCCGCGCTGCCACCGCGACCGGCGCGCGGCTGGTGTGGATCCCGCGCCGGGCCGGTGAACGTGGCGCCGTCGAGGTCGGCGCGCTGCCGTCGCTGCTGCCGGGCGGCCGCCCGGCGACCGACCCGCGCGCGCGGGAGGAGGTCGCCGCCGCCTGGGGGCTGGCCGAACTCCCGTTGCGTTACGGCCGCGACACGCACCACATCCTGGAGGCCGCCGCCACGGGCGAACTGTCCGCGCTCGTCGTCGCCGGCGTGGAGGTCGCCGACCTGCCCGACCCGGCACGCGCGCGTGAGGCACTGGACAGCGTCGGCTTCCTGGTCTCGCTGGAGCTGCGGCCCGGCGAGGTCACGCAGCACGCCGACGTCGTCCTGCCGGTCGCCGCGGCCGCCGAGAAGGCGGGCACCTTCCTCAACTGGGAAGGCAGGGTGCGGCTCTTCGACGCCGCCCTCAAGCCCGACCAGATGACCCGCCGTCTCGCGCCGACCGACGCCCGCGTGCTCCAGATGCTCGCCGACGCCATGGACGTCCACCTCGGTCTGCCGGATCTGCGCACCACGCGCGCGGAGATCGACCGGCTCGGTTCCTGGGACGGCCCGCACGCCACCGAGCCCCAGGAGTCCTCGGGCGTGCTGCCGCGTCCGGCCGTCGGCGAGGCCGTGCTCGCCGGGCACCGGCTACTGCTCGACCAGGGCGTCCTCCAGCAGGGCGACGACGCGCTCGCCGGCACCCGGCACGCCGCACGCGCGCGCCTGTCGGCGGCCACGGCCGCCGAGGCGGGCGTGCGGGACGGCGAACTCCTCGCCGTCACCGGCCCGGCCGGCACCACCGAACTCCCGCTCCAGGTCACCGAGATGCCCGACCGCGTGGTCTGGCTCCCGCTGAACTCCGCCGGTGCCGGCGTCGCCTCCGACACCGGGGCACAGCCCGGCTCCCTCGTCCGTATCGGCCCGTCGGCAGTCGCCGAAGGGGCCCCCAAGGAGGTGGAGGCATGAGCCCGTTCCTCGCCGCTGAAGACCTCTCGATGTTCGGCCGCGACCCCTGGTGGCTGGTCGTCGTCAAGGCGGTGTTCTGCTTCGCCTTCCTGATGGTGACCGTGCTGTTCTCCATCGTCTGGGAGCGCAAGGTCGTCGCCTGGATGCAACTGCGCATCGGCCCCAACCGGCACGGCCCCTGGGGCATGCTCCAGTCGCTCGCCGACGGCGTGAAGCTGATGCTCAAGGAAGACCTCATCGTCAAGCGCGCGGACAAGGTGGTCTACGTCCTCGCGCCGATCGTCGCGGCCATCCCGGCCTTCATGGCGATCGCGGTGATCCCCTTCGGCCCGGCCGACAACGAGATCTCGATCTTCGGCCACCGCACCACGATGCAGCTCACCGACCTGCCGATCGCGATGCTCTACATCCTCGCGGTCGCCTCCGTCGGCATCTACGGCATCGTGCTGGCGGGCTGGAGTTCCGGATCCACCTACCCGCTGCTCGGCGGCCTGCGCTCCTGCGCACAGATGATCTCCTACGAGATCGCCATGGGCGCCGCGTTCGCCTCCGTGTTCCTCTACTCGGGGTCGATGTCGACGTCCACGATCGTGGAGCAGCAGCACGACCGCTGGTACATCCTGCTGCTGCCGGTCTCCTTCATCCTCTACATCGTCACGATGGTCGGCGAGACCAACCGCGCCCCCTTCGACATGCCGGAGTCCGAGGGCGACCTGGTCGGAGGCTTCAACACCGAGTACTCGTCCATCAAGTTCGCGATGTTCATGCTCGCCGAGTACGTGAACATGGTGACGGTCTCGGCCGTGTCGACCACGCTCTTCCTCGGCGGCTGGCGCGCCCCCTGGCCGATCAGCGCCTTCTGGCAGGGCGCCAACCACGGCTGGTGGCCGCTGCTCTGGTTCGTGATCAAGGTCCAGTTGCTGCTGTTCTTCTTCATCTGGCTGCGCGGCACGCTCCCGCGCGTGCGCTACGACCAGTTGATGAAGCTCGGCTGGAAGGTCCTCATCCCGGTCTCGGTGACCTGGCTGATGCTGGTGGCGACGGTACGGGCCCTGCGCAACGAGCACTACGACTTCGCCGACATCGCCCTCTACGTCGGCGGCGGAGTCCTCGCCCTGCTGCTGCTCTCCTTCGTCGCCGACATGTTCCGCGAGAAGACGAAGGAGACCGAGCAGCCGGCCGCGCAGGAGGCCGGTTTCGACCCGATGGCGGGCGGATTCCCGGTCCCGCCGCTGCCCGGACAGGAGCTCCCGCCGGTGCCGAGGCGCCGCCCCCGCCGCGAGCGGGAGCTGATTGTCAGTGGTGGGTCGGACACTGTCAGTGACGGATCTTCGGATGGAAAGGAGGCGTCCGATGGCTGAGGAGCCCAAGGAGACCAAGCCCGGTTTCCTGAACCCCGTGGCCGGCTTCGGCGTGACCTTCAAGGCCATGTTCAAGAAGCGGCTGACCGAGCAGTACCCCGAGCAGAAGAAGACCACGGCCCCGCGGTTCCACGGACGGCACCAGCTCAACCGCCATCCGGACGGCCTGGAGAAGTGCGTCGGCTGCGAGCTGTGCGCCTGGGCCTGCCCCGCCGACGCGATCTACGTCGAGGGCGCCGACAACACCGACGAGGAGCGCTACTCGCCGGGTGAGCGGTACGGCCGCGTCTACCAGATCAACTACGCCCGCTGCATCCTGTGCGGCCTGTGCATCGAGGCGTGCCCCACGCGCGCGCTCACGATGACCAACGAGTTCGAGCTGGCCGACTCCAGCCGCGCCAACCTCATCTACACCAAGGAGCAGCTGCTCGCCGGCCTTGAGGACGGCATGGTCGACACGCCCCACGCGATCTTCCCGGGCACCGACGAACAGGACTACTACCGCGGCCTGGTGACCCAGGCCGCGCCCGGCACCGTACGGCAGGTCGCCGTCTCCAAGGGCGAGTCCCCCGAGGACCGGCAGCAGGACCAGGACCAGGGCCAGGGCCAGGAGCGGGAGGTGGACGCATGAGCGCGCAGCTCGCCGCCTACACCACCTCCACCGGCGAGGCCTTCCAGTTCTGGGTGCTCGCCACCGTCGCGGTGATCGGCGCCCTGTGCACCGTTTTCATGAAGAAGTCCGTGCACAGCGCCCTCTCCCTCGCCGGGACCATGATCGTCCTGGCGGTGTTCTACCTCGCCAACGGCGCCTACTTCCTCGGCATCGTGCAGATCGTCGTCTACACCGGCGCGATCATGATGCTGTTCCTGTTCGTGGTGATGCTCGTCGGCGTGACGGCCGCGGACTCGCTGAAGGAGACCATCAAGGGCCAGCGCTGGCTGGCCCTCGCGTGCGGGGTCGGCTTCGGCGTGCTGCTGTTCGCCGGCATCGGCAACGCCTCGCTGAAGGAGTTCAACGGCACCGGCCGGGCGAACGCGAACGGCAACGTGGAAGGCCTCGCCTCCCTCATCTTCACCAAGTACGTCTTCGCCTTCGAAATCACCGGCGCCCTGCTGATCACGGCCGCCGTCGGCGCCATGGTGCTCACGCACCGGGAGCGCACCGAGCGCGCCAAGACCCAGCGCGAGCTGTCCGAACAGCGCATCCGCGAGGGCAAGCACGTCCCGCCGCTGCCCGCCCCCGGTGTCTACGCCCGGCACAACGCCGTGGACATCGCCGGCCTGCTGCCCGACGGCACCCCGTCCGAGCTGACCGTCAGCAAGACGCTGCGCGAACGCGGCCAGATCCGCGACGTCTCGGCGGAGGCCCTCGGCGACCTGCGGGCGCTGGAGCAGCGTTCGCAGGAGCGCCTGGAGCGTACGGCGATCGAACCGACGACGTTCAAGCGGTCCGAGGAGGCGTCGAAGTGAACCCGGTCAACTACCTGTATCTCTCGGCCCTGTTGTTCACGATCGGCGCGACCGGCGTCCTGATCCGGCGCAACGCCATCGTGGTCTTCATGTGCATCGAGCTGATGCTGAACGCCTGCAACCTCGCGTTCGTCACCTTCTCCCGGATGCACGGCAACCTCGACGGCCAGATCATCGCGTTCTTCACGATGGTCGTCGCCGCCGCGGAGGTCGTGGTGGGCCTCGCGATCATCGTGTCGCTGTTCCGTACCCGCCACTCGGCCTCGGTCGACGACGCCAGCCTGATGAAGCTGTAAGGGGTCGGAAGAATCGTGGAGAACCTGATCGCGCTGCTCATCGCGGCGCCCCTGCTCGGAGCGGCCGTCCTGCTGACCGGCGGCCGGCGCCTGGACCGCGTCGGCCACTGGATCGGCACGCTCCTGTCGGCCGCCTCCTTCGTGTTCGGCCTGATCCTCTTCGCCGACCTGCTCGGCAAGAACGCCGAACACCGCACCCTGATCAAGCACCTGTTCAGCTGGGTCCCGGTGGCCGGCTTCCAGGCGGACGCCACCCTCCGCCTCGACCAGCTGTCGATGACGTTCGTCCTGCTCATCACGGGCGTCGGCTCGCTGATCCACCTGTACTCGGTCGGGTACATGGAGCACGACGAGCGGCGCCGCCGCTTCTTCGGCTACCTCAACCTGTTCCTCGCGGCGATGCTGCTGCTCGTCCTCGCCGACAACTACCTGCTGCTGTACGTCGGCTGGGAGGGCGTCGGTCTCGCGTCGTACCTGCTGATCGGTTTCTGGCAGCACAAGCCCAGCGCCGCGACAGCCGCGAAGAAGGCCTTCCTGGTCAACCGCGTCGGCGACATGGGCCTGTCGATCGCGATCATGCTGATGTTCGCGACGTACGGGACGTTCGCCTTCGGGCCGGTCCTCGGCCACGCGACCGACGCCTCCCAGGGCAGGCTCACCGCGATCGGCCTGATGTTGCTGCTCGCCGCCTGCGGCAAGTCGGCCCAGGTGCCGCTGCAGTCCTGGCTCGGGGACGCCATGGAGGGCCCGACCCCGGTCTCGGCCCTGATCCACGCGGCGACGATGGTGACCGCGGGGGTGTACCTGATCGTCCGCTCCGGAGCCGTCTTCAACGCCGCTCCCGACGCGCAGCTGGCGGTCACCGTCGTCGGCGCGGTCACGCTCCTGTTCGGTGCGATCGTCGGTTGCGCCAAGGACGACATCAAGAAGGCGCTGGCCGGCTCGACCATGTCGCAGATCGGCTACATGATCCTCGCCGCGGGCCTCGGCCCCATCGGCTACGTCTTCGCGATCATGCACCTGGTGACGCACGGCTTCTTCAAGGCCGGGCTGTTCCTCGGCGCCGGTTCGGTCATGCACGGCATGAACGACGAGGTCGACATGCGCAGGTACGGCGGCCTCAGGACGTACATGCCGGTCACCTTCGTCACCTTCGGCCTCGGCTACCTCGCCATCATCGGCTTCCCGGGCCTGTCCGGCTTCTTCTCCAAGGACAAGATCATCGAGGCGGCCTTCGCGAAGGGCGGCACCGAGGGCTGGATCCTCGGCGGCGCGGCCCTGCTGGGCGCGGCCATCACCGCCTTCTACATGACGCGCGTGATGCTGATGACGTTCTTCGGCGAGAAGCGCTGGCAGCCCGACGCGAACGGCAACGAGCCGCACCCGCACGAGTCCCCGAGGGTCATGACGATCCCGATGATCGTGCTCGCCGTCGGCTCGGTCTTCGGCGGCGCCTTCTTCAGCATCGGCGACCGCTTCCTGCACTGGCTGGAGCCGGTCACCGGACACAGCGAGGGCCATTCCCCGGTCAGCGCCTGGACGGTCACCGGGGCGACCATGGTCTGCCTGGTCATCGGCGTCGGCATCGCCTGGGCGCAGTACGGCCGCAGGCCCGTCCCGGCCGTCGCCCCGCGCGGCTCGCTGCTCACCCGCGCGGCCCGCCGCGACCTGCTCCAGGACGACTTCAACCACGTGGTCCTGGTCCGTGGCGGCGAGCACCTGACGCGCTCCCTGGTGTACGTCGACCACACCCTGGTCGACGGTGTCGTCAACGGCACGGCGGCCGGCTTCGGCGGCCTGTCCGGGCGGCTGCGCCGGCTCCAGAACGGCTTCGCCCGCTCCTACGCGGTCTCGATGTTCGGCGGCGCGGCACTCATCGTCGCCGCGACCCTGCTGATGAGGGCGGTCTGATACCGATGTCCTTTCCTCTGCTGACAGCGACGGCGGCGCTCCCGGCCGTGGGAGCCGTCGCCACGGCCGCCGTACCGGCCGCGCGGCGTACCGCCGCCAAGTGGCTGGCGCTGCTCGTCTCGCTCGCCACACTCGCCCTGGCGATCACGATCCTGGTCCGCTTCGACCCGGGCGGCGCCCGCTACCAGCTCACCGAGTCCCACGCCTGGATCGCGGACTTCGGGGTGCGGTACGAGCTGGGCGTGGACGGCATCGCGGTGGCGCTGGTCGCGCTGACCGCCCTGTTGATCCCGTTCATCGTCCTCGCCGGCTGGAACGACGCCGACCCGCTGGAGACGGGCAGCCGGCGCTGGCGGCCCACACAGGGCTTCTTCGCGCTGATCCTGGCAGTCGAGGCGATGGTGATCATCTCGTTCGAG
Organism: Streptomyces sp. NPDC025793; assembly: GCF_055558375.1. Classification (NCBI taxonomy): domain Bacteria; kingdom Bacillati; phylum Actinomycetota; class Actinomycetes; order Kitasatosporales; family Streptomycetaceae; genus Streptomyces; species Streptomyces sp. NPDC025793. The sequence goes on from NZ_JBVHMR010000022.1 coordinate 19,687, forward strand.
GCCACCGACGTCTTCGTCTTCTACATCTTCTTCGAAGCCATGCTCATCCCGATGTACTTCCTCATCGGCGGCTTCGGCGACCGCGCCCACGCACAGGGCGAGGCGGCGGCTTCGACGCAACGGTCGTACGCGGCCGTGAAGTTCCTCCTCTACAACCTCGTCGGCGGCCTGATCATGCTCGCCGCGGTGATCGGCCTCTACGTCGTCGCCGGGAGCTTCAGCCTCGCGGACATCGCGCACGCGCGCGCGACGGGCTCGCTGCACATGGCGACCAGCACCGAACGCTGGCTGTTCCTCGGCTTCTTCTTCGCCTTCGCGGTGAAGGCGCCGCTGTGGCCGCTGCACACCTGGCTGCCCAACGCCATGCAGGAGGCCACCGCCCCGGTCGCCGTCCTGATCACCGCGGTCGTCGACAAGGTGGGCACCTTCGCGATGCTCCGCTTCTGCCTCCAGCTGTTCCCGGAGGCGTCGAAGTGGGCGACGCCCGTCATCCTCGTCCTGTCCCTGATCAGCATCGTCTACGGCGCACTGCTCGCCGTCGGGCAGCGGGACATCAAGCGCCTGGTGGCGTACGCGTCGATCTCGCACTTCGGCTTCATCATCATGGGCATCTTCGCGATGACCAGCCAGGGCCAGTCCGGCGCCACGCTCTACATGGTCAACCACGGCATCTCCACAGCCGCGTTGATGCTGGTCGCCGGGTTCCTCATCTCCCGGCGCGGCTCGCGGCTCATCGCCGACTACGGCGGGGTGCAGAAGGTCGCCCCGGTACTCGCCGGCACGTTCCTGATCGGCAGCCTGGCCACTCTCTCCCTGCCCGGCCTCGCGCCGTTCGTGAGCGAATTCCTCGTCCTGGTCGGCACGTTCACGCGCTACCCGGCGATCGGTGTCATCGCCACCTTCGGCATCGTCCTCGCCGCGCTCTACACCCTCGTGCTGTACCAGCGGACGATGACGGGCCCGGTGAAGCCCGCGGTCTCGGCGATGCCAGACCTCCGCGCGCGCGAGCTGATGGTGGTCGCCCCGCTGATCGTGCTGCTGATCTTCCTGGGCGTCTACCCGAAGCCCGTCACGGACATCGTCAACCCGGCGGTCAAGCAGACCATGTCCGACGTACACAAGACCGACCCCAAGCCCTCGGTGGAGGCGGCCAAGTGAGCACAGCAGCCGTCCACAGCCTGTGGACAACCGCGGCCGACCCGATCGCGAAGATCCCGACGCCGAAGATCGAATACGGACAATTGTCGCCGACACTGATCGTCGTCGGTGCCGCGCTGGTCGGCGTGCTGATCGAGGCGTTCGTCCCGCGCAAGTCCCGCTACTACGCCCAGGTGTTCGTGTCCGTCGTCGCCCTGTGTGCCGCGTTCGCCGCGGTGGTCGGGCTCGCGGCCGACGGCTACGGCACCACCAAGGCGCACATCGCGGCCATGGGCGCGATCGCCGTCGACGGACCGGCCCTGTTCCTCCAGGGCACGATCCTGCTGGCCGGACTGGTCGCCCTGTTCACCTTTGCCGAGCGCCGCCTGGACCCGGCCGCGCACGGCAGCCGCGTCGACTCCTTCGCCGCACAGGCCGCCTCGGTGCCGGGCAGCGACGGCGAGAAGGCGGCGGTGAAGGCGGGCTTCACCACGACAGAGGTCTTCCCGCTGTTGCTGTTCGCCATCGCGGGCATGCTGGTCTTCCCCTCGGCCAACGACCTGCTGACGCTGTTCGTGGCCCTGGAGGTCTTCTCCCTGCCGCTGTACCTGCTGTGCGCACTGGCCCGCCGCAAGCGGCTGATGTCGCAGGAAGCCGCGGTCAAGTACTTCCTGCTCGGCGCGTTCGCCTCGGCGTTCACCCTGTTCGGCATCGCCCTGCTCTACGGCTACGCAGGCTCGGTGTCGTACGCGCGCATCGCGCAGGTCGTCGACGGCACGGTCACCAACGTCGACCCGGCACTCGCCAACACCATGGGCAACGATGCCCTGCTGCTCATGGGCGGTGCCATGATCGTGATGGGTCTGCTGTTCAAGGTGGGCGCGGTGCCGTTCCACATGTGGACGCCCGACGTCTACCAGGGCGCGCCGACCCCGGTGACGGGCTTCATGGCGGCGGCGACGAAGGTGGCCGCGTTCGGCGCGCTGCTGCGCCTGCTGTACGTCGTCCTGCCGGGCATGCGCTGGGACTGGCGGCCGGTCATGTGGGCGGTGGCGATCGTCACCATGCTGGGCGGTGCGATCGTCGCGATCACCCAGACCGACATCAAACGCCTCCTGGCGTACTCCTCGATCGCACACGCCGGATTCATCCTCGCGGGTGTCATCGCCACCTCGAAGGACGGCGTCTCGTCCGTCCTCTTCTACCTGGCCGGCTACTCCTTCGTGACGATCGGCGCCTTCGCGGTGGTCACGCTGGTGCGCGACGCGGGCGGCGAGGCCACCCACCTGTCCAAGTGGGCGGGGCTGGGCCGCCGCTCCCCCCTCGTGGCAGCCGTCTTCGCGGTCTTCCTCCTCGCCTTCGCCGGCATCCCGCTGACCTCCGGCTTCGCCGGAAAGTTCGCCGTGTTCAAGGCGGCGGCGGCCGGCGGCGCGGCCCCGCTGGTCGTCATCGGTGTGATCTCCTCGGCGATCGCCGCGTTCTTCTACATCCGCGTGATCGTCCTGATGTTCTTCAGCGAACCGCGCCCGGACGGCCCGACGGTGGCCGTCCCGTCCCCGCTCACCATGGCCGCGATCGGCCTGGGCGTGGCGGTGACCCTGGTGCTCGGCGTGGCCCCGCAGTACTTCCTGCACCTGGCGAGCCAGGCGGGAGTCTTCGTGCGCTGACGCTCTGCTCGTACATGCCGCGGCCCGGCACCCCTCATGAGGTGGGTGCCGGGCCGCGGTGCCGGTGCAGGCGCCGGTCGTCGGTTTCCGTTCGAAGACGTGTACAGCGGCCCGGCCGTCCTCGTTCTCGAACCGCCAGTAGTGGGGGATCGTCGGCCGTCCATCCGCCTTCGGGAGGAACCCGCCGGGGGTGCCGAAGTCTCGACGGCAACGTTCATGTGTGCTGCCGGGCGGAGACCGGATGGTTGCGTCAGGTCAGCGGCCGATCACGCAGGAGAATGGCGTGAGCCTGTGGATAACTCCGTGGCTGTCGGTGCGGCCCCCTATCGTGGAGGCAGCGGTCGGGATACGACACACGGGGGACCGGCGGGGGACAGGACCATGAAAGCGACGGGCGGGATCAGCGAGATGCCACAGGTGACCGAGGGGCCGGGCGCGGCCGACAGCGAGGCGCTGGCCACGCTGCACCGGGTCTTCGGATACGAGGCTTTCCGGGGCGAGCAGGAAGCGATCATCGAGCATGTGGTGGCCGGCGGCGACGCCCTCGTCCTCATGCCGACCGGCGGCGGCAAGTCGCTCTGCTACCAGATCCCCGCCCTGGTCAGACCCGGTACAGGCGTGGTGATCTCCCCACTGATCGCCCTGATGCAGGACCAGGTCGACGCCCTGCGCGCCCTCGGTGTGCGCGCCGGCTTCATGAACTCCACGCAGGATTTCGACGAGCGCCGCCTGGTCGAGGCCGAGTTCCTCTCCGGCGAGCTGGACCTGCTCTACCTGGCCCCGGAGCGGCTGCGTCTGGACACCACGCTCGACCTCCTCTCGCGCGGCAAGATCTCCGTCTTCGCGATCGACGAGGCGCACTGCGTGTCCCAGTGGGGCCACGACTTCCGTCCCGACTACCTCGCGCTGTCCCTCCTCGGCGAGCGCTGGCCGGACGTCCCGCGGATCGCCCTGACCGCGACGGCGACCCGCGCCACCCACCAGGAGATCACCCAGCGGCTGAACCTGCCGTCGGCCCGGCACTTCGTCGCCAGTTTCGACCGGCCCAACATCCAGTACCGGATCGTGCCCAAGGCCGACCCCAAGAAGCAGCTGCTCGCCTTCCTTCGGCAGGAGCACACGGGCGACGCGGGCATCGTGTACTGCCTGTCACGCAACTCGGTGGAGCGGACGGCGGAGTTCCTGGCCGCCAACGGCATCGAGGCGGTGCCCTACCACGCGGGCCTGGACGCGGGCGTGCGCGCCACCCACCAGTCCCGGTTCCTGCGCGAGGACGGCCTGGTCGTCGTGGCGACCATCGCCTTCGGCATGGGCATCGACAAGCCGGACGTACGGTTCGTCGCCCACCTGGACCTGCCCAAGTCGATCGAGGGCTACTACCAGGAGACGGGCCGCGCGGGCCGCGACGGACAACCGTCCACGGCGTGGATGGCGTACGGCCTGAACGACGTCATACAGCAGCGCAAGCTGATCCAGTCCGGCGAGGGCGACGACGCCTTCCGCCGCCGTGCCTCCGCCCACCTCGACGCGATGCTCGCGCTGTGCGAGACGGCCCAGTGCCGCCGTGGCCAGCTGCTCGCCTACTTCGGCCAGGACCCCGATCCGGCGGGCTGCGGCAACTGCGACACCTGCCTGACCCCGCCGGAGACCTGGGACGGCACGATCGCCGCGCAGAAGGTGCTGTCGACCGTGGTACGGCTCCAGCGCGAGCGCGGCCAGAAGTTCGGCGCCGTGCAGATCGTCGACATCCTGCTCGGCAAGCGCACCGGCAAGGTCATCCAGTTCGACCACGACCAGCTGTCCGTCTTCGGTATCGGTACGGATCTCACAGAGGCCGAGTGGCGGGGCGCCATCCGCCAACTGCTGGCCCAGGGACTGCTCGCGGTCGAGGGGGAGTACGGCACGCTGGTGCTCACCGAGGAGAGCGGCTCGGTGCTGCGGCAGGAGCGGGAGGTGCCGCTGCGCAAGGAGCCGAAGAAGCCGGCCGTGGCCCGGTCGCGGTCGGCGGGCGCGTCCGGCGGCAGCAAGACCAAGGCCGCCGCGGCCGAACTGCCCGACGAGCTGCTGCCCGCCTTCGAGGCCCTGCGCGCCTGGCGCACCGAACAGGCCCGCGAGCAGGGTGTCCCGCCGTACATCGTCTTCAACGACGCCACCCTGCGCGCCATCGTCACCCTGAACCCCACCTCGGTACGCGAGCTGGGCACGGTGAGCGGCGTCGGCGAGAAGAAGCTGGCCACGTACGGGGAGGGCGTACTGGCGGTGCTGGCCCCCCTGGACGATCCGGCGGGGTCGGCGGGCCCGACGGGCGCGGTGGGCTCGGCTCCGGCCGTCGGCGCCGCGCAGGACGCCGACTGGCCGGAGCACGACGAGGAGCCGGAGCCCGACGACTGGATATAGCGGGCCGAGCGGGCCGAGCAAGTCGGCCTGAGGGGACGCGGGGGATTGTCACAGCCCCCGCGCCGCGTAGGCCCTGACGTCAGCGTCCGAGTCGGTCGCGGCCGTGGCGAGAGCCACGCGGGCCTGTGCCGTGCCCCGATGCCGCGTCAGGGCCAGGACGGCCGCCTTGCGCACGCCGGCGTCGGCGTCGCCCAGGGCCTTGGCCAGCGCGGGTACGGCGGCGTCGGCCACCGGGGCGGGTGCGGGAGCGGGGCCCATGGTGCGGACCTCGTTGGTGACGCGGCCGTGTTCGCGGAGGGTTTCCGCAAGGCCCAGCAGACGGTCGAGCCCGTGCGGGTACTTCCGGGCGACGACCACGGTGCCGACCCCCGGCTGCCGCTCCACCAGCCCTTCGGCCCGGAGCAGGTCCAGGCCTTGGCGGACGGTGTTGCGGGAGGCGCGGTAGTCGGCGGCGAGGATCGACTCGTGGGGGAGGGAGCCGTCCTGGAAGGCGCCGGTGAGGAGCTGGTGGCGCAGCAGGTCGGCGAGCTGCCGGGCCCGGTCCGCACGCAGCCGGCGACGTGCGCGGTGGGCTGCGACGGTGGTCGCGGCGCCCTGACCGGCATGGTCGCGGGGCGGTCGGTGGGTGGCATGGCTGGAACCATACCGATGTGGTGGGGAAACGCGTGTTGCCGCAGTGTTGCGCCAGGTGAGGGGATGTTGGATACACCGCTGAGCTGCGGTTCTCGCCTAGCGGGCGGGAAGATCTGCCACCGGTGGGCCTGTCAGGACAGCGCCGTCAGCCCCGGGGCGAATGTGATCAGCAGGGGCAGCAGCGGCACCAGGGCGGCCACCGTCGTCGTCAGGGCCCGGTGCCGGCGCAGCAGCCGCGGCGGGGGCTCCAGGAGGCGGTCCACGCGCTCGCCCAGCAGGCGTCGGCTGGAGTCGCAGGAGAGGACACCCCGGTGCTGGTTCAGCTCGATCAGTGCGAGGGCCGTGGTGAGGTGTCCGCAGCGGCGGGACGCCGTGTCGTCGGCGGCCAGCTCGACCAGGCGGTGCGTCTGGTCGCAGAAGTGGGCGAAGAGCGGCACGCGCGGGAAGCCCGTGGCGAGCGCGGTGGACAGGTGCAGCAGCCAGTCGTGGTGGGCACGCGCGTGCCCGCGTTCGTGTGTGAGGACGGCGTCCAGCTGATGGTCGGTGAGGCGTTGCAGCGCGCCCGTGGTGACGACCAGCTGTGGCGGGTGGCCCGGCATCCACCAGGCGTCCGGGTACTCGTCCTCCAGCACGAGCATCGGGCCCCGCGCCGCAGGCAGCCCGGCCGGCAGGTCGGGGGCTCGTTCGCGCAGTTGCGCGCGAGCCTGGCCGCGGCTGCGGCGGGCCTCGACGATCTCCCGGGCCACCATCGCTGTCGTCCACGCGGCCCCGCAGGCCAGCAGCAGGGTGAGGGCGGTGGCCCACACCGGTGTGGCGGACAGGTCGTACGCGGCGGTGACGGAGGGCGGCGCGGGGGCGAACACGCGGTCGCGGACGGTGTGGAAGACGGCCGCCGTGCCCAGGACCAGCGCGGCCAGACAGCACAGCAGGACGGTGGCGACCAGGCACTGCCACACCCACAGCGCGACCACGGGTTCCCGCTCGGGCCAGGCGGCACGCGTCAGCGCGCGCGGTGCCGGCAGCGCGGACGTCAGGGCGACGACGCTCAGCAGGAGCAGGCAGACGGTCATGCCGGGGCTCCGGTTCCTGGTCGGAGAGGGGCTCGGGTGCGGGTGGTGCGGGGCGATGGGCCGGGGGCGCGTCGCATGGTGCGTTGTCCGCCCAGTATGCCGGGGAGGAGCGGTGAGAGGCAGGTCTCGGCAGTGATCCGTCCCGCGCTCTGGCCGCCTCGTTCCGTCACGTCCGGCTCGGCCGGCCTCCGGGGGCGGAAGCCCCGCGTCTCCCGCTCCCGCACGGCCCGCCGCACCGCCTCCAGCACGTCGTCCGGCGCGAATCCCGGCGCGGGCGTCCAGGCCGCGAAGTTCCTCGTGCCGTCGGTGAGTTCCGCCGTCTCGCGGTGTCGGGCGCCCGGCGGCAGCAGAGCGACCCGCGTCCCCGCACCGCGCCGGGTGCGTACCGGCGACGCCGCCTCCGGCTCGCGGCACGCGCGCCATGGGGCCCGCTGCCGTAGCGTCGGCAGTCGTTCGCCCTCCAGCGGTCGCCCGCTGCCGATCCGGGCGGCGAGCCGGGCGCGGATCCGTCCGAGGCCACCAGCGCGACCGGGGACAGCGGCACCGGGACCGCGGTGGACACGGTGCCCGCGGTCCCGTCGCAGGCCAGGGTCAGTTGGCGGCCGGTCCAGGTCGTCCGGTGGGGCCGCCGCGCCGGACGTCGCCGGCACACGCCGGCTACGCACGCGCGCGCGTGGCGACGGCGTGGCTCACGCCGATACGACGCGGCCGCTGACCTCTCCCAGCCCGACCCGGCGTCCGTCCGGGCCGGGGGCCCACGCGGACAGTGTCACCACGTCGCCGTCCTCCAGGAAGGCCCGCTTGCCGTCGGGGAGTTCGAGGGGCTCGCGGCCGTTCCAGGTCAGCTCCAGGAGGGAGCCGCGCTGGCGTTCCTCGGGGCCGCTCACCGTGCCCGAGCCGTACAGGTCGCCGGTGCGCAGCGAGGCGCCGTTCACCGTCATGTGGGCGAGTTGCTGGGCAGCGGTCCAGTACATGGTCGAGAACGGCGGCTCGGAGACCACATGGCCGTTGATCGCGACGGAGATCCGCAGGTCGTAGCCTCCCGGCTCGATGCCCGGCGCCGCGTCGTCCAGATAGGGCAGCAGGGGGTGCGTGCGCTCCGGTGCGGCCACGCGCGCGTGCTCCAGCGCGTCCAGCGGGGTGATCCATGCGGACACCGAGGTGGCGAAGGACTTGCCGAGGAACGGGCCGAGGGGGACGTACTCCCAGGCCTGGATGTCCCGCGCGGACCAGTCGTTCAGCAGGCAGAGGCCGAAGACGTGCTCCCGGAAGTCGCCGAGTGCGACCGGGCTGCCCAGTGCGGACGGGACGCCCACGACGAAGCCGACCTCGGCCTCGATGTCCAGCCGGACCGACGGGCCGAACACGGGCACCGGGTCGTCCGGACCCTTGCGCTGCCCCGAGGGCCGTACGACGTCCGTGCCCGAGACGACGACCGTGCCGGAGCGGCCGTGGTAACCGATCGGCAGATGCTTCCAGTTGGGAGTGAGGGAGTCCGCGGCGTCCGGGCGGAAGATCTGGCCGACGTTCCTCGCGTGGTTCTCCGAGGCGTAGAAGTCGACGTAGTCCGCGACCTCGAAGGGCAGGTGCAAGGTCACCTCGGACAAGGGGCGGAACAGCGGTTCCACGGCCTCGCGGTGCGCGGGGTCCGTGACCCAGGCCGTGACGGCGTCCCGTACCTCCGACCACGTCGCGCGGCCGGCGCCCAGGAGGGCGTTGAGAGTGGGGCGGGCGAGCAGTGCCTGGTGCGGCGAGCCGAGGGCGGCGGCTGCCGCGCCCGCGTCGAGGACGTGGTCCCCGAGCCGGACGCCGACCCTCCGCTCCGTGCTGCCGGAGGGCGAGAACACGCCATAGGGAAGGTTGTGCGGGCCGAAGGGGTCGCCCTCGGGGACGTCGAAGGGGGGCATGGGGTGCTGCCTCACTCTCATCCGGGCCATGCATGGCGATGCGTTCCATGTGGTCGCGCCACACGTTACGGCTGTGACGCATGTCTTGGGCAGAGCCCCGAGGTGTGCCCCGGTGCGCGTCCCGCCAGGTGCCCCGAAGGTTGCCCGCACGATACCTAAAGGGTTCGCAATGTCCGAATAGGCTCCGAATAGGCCTTGTCGGAGTGGGCAATTCCGGCTTAGCGTCCTTTGGGGACACGGACGGGCCGGATCCGTTCCGTTTGGGGGGACACGTGGGGGGACCCGTGGCCGGAGACGCCGTCAGTGTGCCGTTCGAGGCCGACCGTGACGTGCCGGGGCTGATCGTCAAGTTCGGCGATTATCCGCTGCACCACGGCGGTGTCGGCGCCATTCGCAGTCTGGGCCGCCTCGGCGTGCCCATGTACGCCATCACCGAGGATCCGTACACGCCGGCGGCCTCCTCGCGCTATCTGAAGAAGGCGTTCGTGTGGCCGACGACCGGCGCGGAGGACCCGGGCCACCTGGTCGAGGGGCTGCTGCGCGTCGGCCGTCGCATCGGCCGCCCGACCGTCCTGATACCGACCGACGAAGAGGCCGCCGTCCTGATCGCCGAGCACCAGGACGAGCTGGCCGGATCTTTTCTCTTCCCAAGGGTCGAGCCGGGGCTGCCGCGCCGGCTCGCCAGCAAACAGGGACTGCACGAACTGTGCGTCGAGCACGGCATCGCCAGCCCGTCGGCCGCGTTCCCGGAGTCGTACGACGACATCGTCGCCTTCGCGGACACGGCCTGCTTCCCGGTGGTGGCCAAGAACCGCGAGGCGTTCGTACGGCGCCGTCGGCCCGCCGTGAACGGCACCACGCGGATCGCCACCCGGGAGGGCCTGCTCGCCCTGGCCCGCGACTGGGGCGCCGAGCCGGGCGTGATCCTCCAGGAGTACCTCCCGCGCGAGGAGGCCGAGGACTGGATCGTGCACGCCTGCTTCGGCCCCGACTCCACCCCGCTCACGCTGTTCACCGGAGTCAAGGTCCGCTCGTGGCCGCCGCACGCCGGGATGACGGCGAACGCCTACGTCGTCGACAACCCGGAACTCGCCGACCTCGCCGCGCGTTTCATCAAGCAGATCGGCTTCAGCGGCATCATCGACCTCGACCTGCGCTTCGACCGGCGCGACGGACAGTACAAACTCCTGGACTTCAACCCCCGCATGGGCGCCCAGTTCCGGCTCTTCGAGAACGAGTCGGGGGTGGACGTGGTCCGCGCCCTGCACCTGCACCTGACCGGCCGCGCCGTACCGGAGGGGGAACAGCGCGCCGGCCACCGCTACGTCGTGGAGAACATCGACCTGCCCGCCCTCCTCGCCTACCGCCGCAGCGGCTACACGACGCCGCACGCCCCGGCGAAGGCGAGCGGGACGGAGCTGGCCTGGTTCGCGGGTGACGACCCGCTGCCGTTCCTCACGATGCTCGCCCGCTTCGTGCGCCCGGGCGCGAAGCACCTGTATCAGCTGTGGCGGACCAACCGCCGCGGCGGCAACACCTCCACGAAGTAGGCCAAGCCACCAAGACGATCAAGAGTGGCGCACCGTGTCCTGGGGAGGGACTTCGTGACTCGACCGGTTGCAGTCATCGGGGCCGGGCCGTTCGGCCTGTCCACCGCCGCCCATCTCCACGCGCGCGGCATCCCTGTCCGCGTTTTCGGCGACCCCATGGTCAGCTGGCGCGCCCACATGCCCGAGGGCATGCTCCTGAAGTCGACACCCGCCGCGTCGCCTGGACTGCCCGCAGCCCGGCCACACCCTCGCCGACTACTGCGACGCGGCCGGCATCCGCCGCCTGGTGGCCGACGAGGACATCATCCCGGTGGAGACCTTCGTCGCCTACGGCGAGTGGTTCCAGCAGAAGCTGCTGCCCGGCCTGGAGCGGCTGCGGGTCGTGTCCGTCGACCGTGACGCGCGCGGCGGCTTCGAACTCAAGCTGGATTCGGGAGAGTTGTGCACCGCTCGCGCGGTCGTCGTCGCCACCGGCCTGTCCGGCCTCGCCCACCTTCCGCCGGAACTCGCGGGCGCGGCACCCGACGGGCCTTCCGCGAGCGGACCGCTCTCGCACAGCTCCCAGCACCACGACCTCGGCCGGTTCGCCGGCCGGGAGCTGATCGTCGTCGGCGCCGGCCAGTCCGCGCTGGAGACGGCCGCGCTCGCCGCCGAAGCCGGCGCACGCGTGCGCGTGGTCGCGCGCGGCCGCGGCCGGGTCGCCTTCGGCGCCCCGCCCTGGGAGCAGCCGAGACTGCGCCCCGCATCCCCCTTCGGCCGCGCCTGGTCGCTGTGGGCGCTCAGCTACTACCCGCACCCCTACCGCCACCTGCCCGAGGCCGCCCGTCACCACCTGGTCCGCCGCGTCCTCGGACCGCTCGGCGCCTGGTGGCTGCGCGAGCGGTTCGACAGCGCCGTACAGGTGCAGGAAGTCGAGCGGATCGTCCGCGCGGAGGCGTCGGACGGCAGCCCCGTCCTCACCGTCCGCACGTTCTCCCGCTCCCGAACCGGCCCGCGCGGGCAGACCCCTGCCGACGGTGTGGAACGGCTCGCCGCCGACCACGTCATCGCGGCCACCGGCTACCGCGTCGACATCGCGGCGATCGACTTCCTCGGCCACGGCCTGCGCACCCGGCTGGCCGTGAGCCGCGGCGCGCCGAGGCTCGGCCCCGGCTGCGTCTCCTCCGTCCCCGGCCTGTACTTCACCGGCCTGCCGGCGGCGGCGTCGTACGGCCCGGTGATGCGCTTCGTGTGCGGCACGGAGTTCGCCTCGCCGCGACTGGCGAAGCACTTGGCGGCGGCCCACGGCTGACGGAGCGGCCGCGTCCGGGGACGGCGACGGCATACCGGGGACCGTGCGGCAGTGTCATCAGGCGGACGGCGGGCGCCACTTGGGGGTGATGAGCACGTAAGTACGCAGTACGGCGAGGTGAGTCGGACAGGCTCCGCGTCCGTATTCTCTGATCATGGCAGCCGCATACGCACTGATCGCCACTGACCTGGACGGCACGCTGCTGCGGGGCGACGACACGGTCTCCGACCGGTCGCTCGCCGCGCTCGCGCGGGCGGCGCGGGCCGGTGCCCGGCATCTGGTGGTGACGGGCCGTCCGGCCCCTCGGGTACGGCCGCTGCTCGCGCGCCTCGGCTGCGCGGGGCTCGCGGTGTGCGGACAGGGCGCGCAGGTCTACGACGCCGGGAGCGGGCGCCTGCTCTGGTCGGTCCGGCTGCACCGGGAACTGGCCGAGGAGGCGCTCGGCAAGATCGAGGCCGAGGTGGGGCAGGTCTACGCGGCCGTCGACCAGGACGGCGTCGACGGGCTCACGCTCATCGAGCCCGGCTACCGGATGCCGCACCCGACCCTGCCCTCGGTGCGGGTCGACCGGCGCGACGACCTGTGGCACAAGCCCATCAGCAAGGTGCTGCTGCGCCATGCCGCCCTGTCCGACGACGAGTTGGCGGACGTCGCGCGCGCGGTGGTGGGTTCGCTCGCGACGGTCACCATGTCGGGGCCGGGGACCGTGGAGCTCCAGCCGTCCGGGGTGACGAAGGCCACCGGGCTGGCGCTCGCCGCGGAGCGGCTGGGCGTCGGTGCCCGACAGGCGCTGGCCTTCGGGGACATGCCCAACGACATCCCGATGTTCGACTGGGCCGGGCACGGGGTCGCCATGGCCGGCGCGCATCCCGAACTGAAGGCGGTGGCCGACGAGATCACCCTGTCGAACGAGGACGACGGCGTCGCCGTCGTCCTCGAAAGACTGTTTCCGACCGGCTGACCGGCTGACCGGTGTCTCAGTACGCGCTGTGGACGTTGTCGATCGAGCCGTAGCGCGCGGCGGCGTAGTTGCAGGCCGCGGTGATGTTCGCGACCGGGTCGTACGGGTCGAGCGCGGTGCCGGTCACGTGGTAGGCGCGGAAGGTCGGGTCGATGACCTGGAGCAGGCCCTTGGACGGGATGCCGGCGGCGGCGTTGGAGTCCCAGTTGTTGATGGCCAGCGGGTTGCCGGAGGACTCCCGCATGATGTTGCGGTAGATGCCGTTGTAGGAGCCGGGGATGCCCTTCTGGGCCATGATCGAGAGGGACTTGCGGATCCAGCCGTCGAGGGTGTTCGTGTACCCGGACGTGTGGACGAGGGACGTGGTCGTGGCGGCCGTCGAGGGCGTGCTGGTCGCGGCGGAGGCGCTGGTGGCGCCGATGATCGGCATCGCGAGAACGGCGGCACCGGTGCCGGCGACGGCGAGGGCGCGCATGACACGGCTGGTGCGGGTACGGCTGTGCTGAGCGGCAGCAGGCATGGGGAGTTCCTCTCCGGCGCCTGCGAGGTGAGCTGTCGGGTTCGGGCGGGGAGGTGCCCGGCCGTGCCTTCGCGAGAAGGCGCGGCTTCACCCCTAGCCGTTCCGGTGCGACGTGTGCCGACCGATCCGGCGACTTACCTGGGTCCCCCGCTCCTGCCGTACGAATGAGTTCGCGGATGGTTGTGCGGGCGGCGGCAGGATTCGGCGTCCGCCCAGCGAGCCGGAACGTATGCGAGAGCACATGTCGGGAACAAGTGCCGGAATCACATAACGTCCTGTTTGACCTTGAAGTACACCCTATGCGGTACTTGATCCTTTGCGGTTGCCAACCTTCAACTCGCGCGCCGGGCAAGGGGAGCGGACGGTTCGGTGGCCGGTGTGCGGACACGGGCGTCCGTGACCCAACTCACGAAGTATCAAATAGCCACAAAGGGGACATAGTGGATTTCAGGGACTCGCGCCCGGAGTGGCGCCGGCCATGAAGGGGGACGTGGAAAGGGGGGCGGGGTGAGGGATGGGGTGAGGGGTGGGTGTGAGATGGCCGGCGGGTGGCCCGCGGGTGAGGGTGGAGCCGTTACTCCGCTCGCCCCTCGGTTCGCGACAAAGCGCAGGGTGTCCTGTTAAGTCGATGAATGTCCGTTCTTACTATCTGATCGAGAATAAAGCGGCCATGATCCAATAGCGCCCGGGCCGGACCGGTGGGCGCTATCGGTGATCGAAACAGGACCGGATACGCTGACTTGAGTGATGGCAGCGACCTATCGACAAACCGTGTAATCGCCAGCAGACACCAGCAGACAGGAGACCCCTCGTGACCGTCGTCGGGCCGTTCGGGCTGAGCGTGCGGGACCAGGCTCTCGAAGCCGATGTCCAGGCCGGATTGGCGGCTGTCGAGGAAGGCTTGCTCGAGGCCACCAAGAGCGAGGTCCCGTTCATCACGGAGGCCGCGCAGCACCTCGTACGGGCCGGCGGGAAGCGGTTCCGGCCGCTGCTCGTGATGCTCGCGGCGCAGTTCGGCGACCGCTACGCGCCGGGCATCGTGCCGTCGGCCGTCGTCGTGGAGCTGACCCACCTCGCCACGCTGTACCACGACGACGTCATGGACGAGGCGGCCGTGCGGCGCGGTGTGGACAGCGCCAACACCCGCTGGGGCAACTCCGTCGCGGTCCTCACCGGCGACTTCCTCTTCGCCCGTGCCTCCCAGATCCTCGCCGACCTCGGGCCCGAGGCGGTCCGGGTGCAGGCCCTCGCGTTCGAGCGGCTGGTCACGGGCCAGATCCTGGAGACCGCGGGCCCCTCGGACGGCCGCGACCCGGTCGAGCACTACCTGGACGTGCTCGGCGGCAAGACCGGCTCGCTGGTGGCGGTCTCGTGCCGGTTCGGCGCGATGATGTCGGGCGCCGACGAGACGGTCGTCGACGTCCTCACCCAGTACGGCGAGCGGCTCGGCGTCGCCTTCCAGCTCGCCGACGACGTCCTGGACATCGCCTCCGACTCGCACGAGTCCGGCAAGACCCCGGGCACCGACCTGCGCGAGGGCATCCCGACGCTGCCCGTTCTCCGGCTGCGCGAGCGCGCGGCCCGGCTGGGGCTGCCCGAGGACCTCGCGCTGTGCGAGCTGTTGGACTCCGACCTCACCGACGACGCCCGGCACGCCGAGGCCCTGACCGCGCTGCGCGCGCACCCCGCGCTGGAGCAGGCCCGCCGCGACACCGTGCGCTACGCCGAGGAGGCCCGGGCCGCGCTGTCGCCGCTGCGGGACTGCGACGCCAAGGCGGCTCTGGTGGAGCTGTGCGACGCGGTGGTGCACCGCGCGGGCTGAGGCCCGGGCCACGACGGCGTACCGGCCCGTCCCCGCGGGCAGTGGCTGACGTGTCCGCGATCTGGCACACGGTCGTACGGCGCCCTTCGGCGTCCGTGCGACCGGGCCCGGCCCCTAGGGGTCCCGGCGGTCGCCGCCCCTACGTGTCATACCGCAGGCGTACACGGAGTTGGCTCCGTGGTCTGACGCTTCCTCATGGCCGATTTGGTGAGATGGGGAACACGGACATCACCACTCCTCACCGATTCGGGTGAGAATGGCGGCTCAGGGTGGACCAGCGTGAGGAAAGCCGCCGCCGACGACGGAGGTAAGGCACACATGGCACCGTACGAATCCGACGACGCGGTGGACGTCGCGCGGGACGAGAACCCGCACGCCGGACGCCGCAAGGCCGCGCGTTACGCGGTCCCGGTCGCGGTGGTGGGCGTGGCGGCGGCCACGATCGGGCTGGTCCCGGCGCTCGCCGCCTCGGGCGACCCGGACCTGCCCAAGATCACCGCGAAGCAGCTCATCGACAAGATCGCCAAGTCGGACGTGCAGCAGCTGTCCGGCAC
Source organism: Streptomyces sp. NPDC025793 (assembly GCF_055558375.1). NCBI lineage: Bacteria > Bacillati > Actinomycetota > Actinomycetes > Kitasatosporales > Streptomycetaceae > Streptomyces > Streptomyces sp. NPDC025793. The sequence continues at coordinate 35,196 of NZ_JBVHMR010000022.1, forward strand.
GGTGAAGATCAGCACCGACCTCGGCCTGCCGAACCTCGGCGGCCTGGAGAGCAGCCTGGCCTCCGGAGCCGGCAAGGGCGCCGGCGCCGGCTCCTCCGCCGACCCGCAGGCCAAGCTCACCGAGCTGGTCTCCGGCACGCACACGCTGCGCGTCGCCGCCGACGGCCCGGACAAGCAGAAGATCTCGCTGCTGGAGAGCGGCTCCGAGTACAGCCTCATCCACGACGGCACGAACGTCTGGGGCTACGACAGCAAGACCAACTCCGTCTCCCACAGCACCTCCCCCGAGACGGGCAAGGACCGCAGGGCCGAGCAGCCGCCGGCCACGCCGAAGGACTTCGCCGACCAGGCGCTGAAGGCGGTGGACGGCACCACGTCCGTCACCGTCGACGGCACCGAGCAGGTCGCCGGCCGCGCTGCCTACAAGCTGCTGATCAAGCCGCGCCAGTCGGGCACCACGGTCGGCGCGATCAGCATCGCGGTCGACGCGAAGACGGGCATGCCGCTGAAGTTCACGCTGACCCCGAAGAGCGGCGGCGCCGCCGTCGTCGACGCGGGCTTCACCGAGGTCTCCTTCGCCAGGCCGGCTGCCTCCATGTTCACCTTCACCCCGCCCAAGGGCGCGAAGGTGACGGAGCAGAAGAAGGGCGCCACGGCCCGGGAGCACGACGGGTTCAAGCCCGGCGGGGGCTTCGCCCAGGGCCACGACAAGGGCACCGTCATCGGCAAGGGCTGGACGTCCGTCGCCACGTTCGACACGGGCGCCAAGGGCGGCCTGCCGAGCGGCGGTTCCAAGGCCGGCGACCTCAGCGGCTTCCTCGGCTCGCTCGGCGACAAGGTCTCGGGCAAGTTCGGCAAGGGCACGGTCTTCTCCACCCGCCTGGTCAACGTCCTGATGACCGACGACGGCAAGGTCTACGCCGGCGCGGTGACGAAGGACGCCCTGGTGAAGGCGGCGAACGAAGGAAAGTGACCCTGTCCGGGCACTACGGACCGTGATCGTGCGTTGACCCTTTACGGAAGCACGAACCGAGGGGGAGCCGATGGACGGACCGTCCGCCACGGAGCGGGAGGCGGGGGACGCCGAGCGGCATGCCCCCGGGCAGGCCGAGGCGAGCGTCATCGCCACGCGCGGCCTCACCAAGCGCTACCGCGGCGGACAGCTCGCCGTGGACGGTCTGGATCTGACCGTCCCGGCCGGCAGCGTCTTCGGCTTCCTCGGTCCGAACGGCTCGGGCAAGACCACGACCATCCGCATGCTGATGGGCCTGATCGAGCCGACCGCAGGCACGGCCCGGGTACTGGGCCGCCCGATGCCCCGGGCGGCCCGCTCCGTACTGCCCGAGGTCGGCGCGCTCATCGAGGGCCCCGCGCTGTACGGCTTCCTCTCCGGCCGGGACAACCTGCTGCGTTACGACGCCGCCGACCCGACCGCCGACCCGCGCACCCGGCGCGCCCGCGTCGCCGCCGCCCTGGACCGGGTGGGCCTCGCGGCGGCCGCCGGAAAGAAGGCGCGAGCGTACTCGCTGGGCATGAAGCAGCGCCTGGGCCTCGCGGCCGCCCTGCTCCAGCCGCGCCGGCTGCTCGTCCTGGACGAGCCCACCAACGGCCTCGACCCGCAGGGCATGCGGGAGATCCGCACCCTGATCAGAGAGCTGGCCGCCGACGGCACGACGGTCTTCCTCTCCTCCCACCTCCTCGACGAGATCGAGCAGGTGTGCACGCACGCGGCGGTCATGGCGCAGGGCCGGCTGGTCACGCAGGGCGCGGTGGCCGACCTGGCGGCCGGGGCGCGCGGCCGGCTGGTGGTCACCACCCCGGATCCGGCCGAGGCCGCCCGGGTGCTGAAGGAACAGGGCGTCGCGGACGTCACCGCCGACGGCGACCGGGTCACCGGCGAACCGCCCGCGCGGGACCTCGCCGAGGTGAACGCCGCGCTGGTCATGGCGGGCGTGCGGGTGCGGGGCCTCGCGCTCGAACGGGCCTCGCTGGAGGACGCGTTCGTGGCACTGACGGGGGAGGGCTTCGATGTCGCGGGCTGAGACGGATCCCCTGTCCGAGAGGGCTTCCGGGTCCGACGCGGCCCTCGTCTCCGCCGTGCGCCGGCCGAGCCCGCTGTGGACGTTCGGGCTGCTGCGCAGCGAGCTGGTCACGACCGTCCGACGCTGGCGCACGCTCGCCCTGCTCGGGGTGCTGGCCGCGGTGCCGGTGCTGGTCGGGATCGCGGTGAAGATCGAGACGCGCGGCGGCGGGTCGGCGGACCACGGCGGCCAGGGCCCGGCGTTCATCTCGCAGATCACCAACAACGGCCTGTTCCTGGTGTTCACGGCACTCGCCGCGACCTTGCCGTTCTTCCTGCCGATGGCCGTCGGCGTCGTCGCGGGGGACGCGATAGCGGGCGAGGCGGGCGCGGGCACCCTGCGCTATCTGCTGGTCGCCCCGGCCGGCCGCAGCCGGCTGCTGCTCACCAAGTACGCGACGGTGATGGCCTTCTGCCTGCTGGCCACCCTGGTCGTCGCCGTCTCGGCACTGATCGTCGGCGTGCTGCTCTTCCCGCTGGGCGACCTCACGACGATTTCCGGCACGCAGATCAGCTTCGCCGAGGGCCTCGGCCGAGCCCTGCTGATCGCCCTGGTCGTCGCCCTCTCGCTGATCGGTGTGGCCGCCGTCGGCCTGTTCGTCTCGACGCTCACGAACAGCGGCATCGCGGCGATGGCGACCACCGTCGGGCTGCTCATCACCGTCCAGATCCTCGACCAGATACCCCAGCTGCACGCCCTGCAGCCGTACTTCTTCTCGCACTACTGGCTGTCCTTCGCCGACCTGATCCGCGACCCCGTCTACTGGGACGGACTGGAGAAGAACCTCGGCCTCCAGGCGCTGTACGCGGCCGTGTTCGGCACGGCGGCCTGGGCGAGGTTCACGACGAAGGACATCAGCGCCTGATCCCCCGCCGGGCCCGCGCGAAGAGCGTCTTCGCGCCGCCGCTGAGCATGCTCCCGGGAGGCGGCTGGTGCGAGGCTGTGACGGTGCGGTGACCCGGAAGCCGAGGGGAGCGGAGACACTGGTGGGCAGGACGCGTACGACCGGAATCGCGACGCCGGGGGAGTGAGGGAAAACCGATGTCTCGACTGAGCTTCGAGAAGAAGCGGGCGCAGCGGCCTGCGGAGCACCCGGCGGTGGTGCCGGTCCGGGTGTTCGGCGCGGGTGGCGCGTCGGTGGGCGGGACGTCGGTGGCGGCCGTGCCGGGCGAGGAGATCCACCAGACGGTCCTGAACCGCCTCCAGCGCCTCGCCATCAGCCTCGGCGCCCCGATACGTGCCACGATCCAGGACGACCGGGTGGGCCTCATGGTTCCCCTGGAGGTCTCGGCGGACGGCTCCAGCCGCGTCATGGGGGAGCCGGTGCGGACGGCTCCGCCGCGCGAGGCGGGGAAGGCGCAGCCGGCGGAGCAGGCCGGGTCGTGCCCGGAGCCGGAGGCCGTGCCGGCCGGGACGGCGCGGGTGCCGGCGGGGCAGTTCGGCCCCCCGCCGGTCATGGACGCGCCGGTGACGGCCGCCGCCACCGCAACCACCACCACGGCCGCCGCTCCCTGCGCCCTCTCCACTCCCGCTTCCGTCGCCCCCGCGCCCGAAGCCGCACGCCTCCCCGCCCCCGACCACATCCCTGCTCCCGCCGCCTCCACCCCTTCCCTCTCTCCCTCCCTCTCGGTTTCTCTCCCCCTGTACGCCGAGCCGGAGGCGCCGGTCGCGGCCCACACGCCGGCCCGGGGGTTCGACGCCGTCGCCGAGGAGGTGCTCGGGGACGGGCCGCTGACGGAGACGGCGGAGGGGGCCGAGTTGCTGACCGAGCCGATGACGCGGATCAACGAGGCCGTGCGCGCGGGCCGGATCGAGGCGGCGGCGGAGCTCACCGACCGTACGGTCGCCGAGGCCTCCACCGTGCTGGGCCCCGGCCATGCCGAGGTGCTGCACCTGCGTGAACTGTCCGCTTACATCGCCTACTTGGGCGGCGAACCGGTCCGCGCCTTCGAGCAGTCCCTGGACCTCGCCCGGCTGCGCCGGCAGGCGCGGGACGCGGAGGCCGCCTACGGCAACGTCCGCAGCGCGGCGACCGCCTGGCGTGCGGTGCGTGACCCCGAGGAGGGCCTGCGGCTGGGCCGCGACCTGATCGAGCTGTGGACGGACCTCAGCGCCGAGCCGGGGCCCGCCGCCGACGACATGCACCCCCTGGAGTCCGCCCGCGCCCGCATGGGCCGCCTGACCGACCGGGCGGCCCGCGCCGCACAGTCGTGAGCCCGGCCGCCGTACAGCCGTGAGCGAGGTCCCACGGGGCTCGCCCCGCGGCTCACTGCACGCAGAACTCGTTGCCCTCGGGGTCCGTCAGCACCACCCACTGCCCGGCGGGCTCCGTCACCTCGCGCACCACGCGCGCGCCCAGCGCCTCCAGCCGGGCCACCTCCTGCGCGCGCCGCTCCGGGCCGGCGTGCAGGTCGAGGTGGAGCCGGTTCTTGGCCGTCTTCGGCTCCGGGACACGCTGGAAGAGCAGGCGCCGGCCCAGCCCGGTGCCGGTTGCGGGGTCGTACGGGTCGTCGGGGTGCCGTACGGCGATCAGGTCGCGGAAGGCGGGCCGGCCGTGGTACTCGACCGTGGCCTCGCCGGGCAGCGCGCCGGCGGGCAGCAGCCGTTCGATCAGGGCGCTGTTGTCCTCGGCCGTGTAGTGCAGCGCCGCGGCCCAGAAGTCGGCCTGGGCGTGCGGGTCGGCCGCGTCGATGACGAGCTTCCAGTGCAGGGGTGCGGGCGTCTGTGTCGACATGGCTGTCACTTATAGCGCGCGCCACTGACAGCGGCCGTCGGACACGACAGCGTCCCGCCACGACGGCCGTGGCCGTGGAACGGCCGTCAGGCGTCCACCGCGGCGGACTCGGCCTGGCCGCCGCGCGCCACCACCAGCGACCGCCGCGTGCGGCGCGCGGAGCGCAGCGCGTCGCCCGTGAGCAGGATCAGCGCCAGCCAGACCAGCGCGAAGCCGGCCCACCGCTCCATCGGCATGGCCTCGTGGAAGTACAGGATGCCGAGCAGGAACTGGAAGACGGGGGCGAGGTACTGGAGCAGGCCCAGCGTGGACAGCGGCACGCGGATCGCCGCCGCGCCGAAGCAGACCAGCGGCAGCGCGGTGACCAGGCCGGTGGAGGCGAGCAGGGCGGCGTGCCCGGAGCCGTCGTTCACGAAGCTGGACTCGCCGTGGGCGACGAGCCAGAGGAGATAGCCGAGAGCGGGCAGGAACTGGATCGCGGTCTCGGCGGCCAGTGACTCGACGCCGCCGAGGTCGACCTTCTTCTTCACCAGGCCGTAGGTGCCGAAGGAGAAGGCGAGGACGAGCGAGATCCAGGGCGGGCGGCCGTAGCCGATGGCCAGCACGACGACGGCGGCGAGGCCGGTCGCGACCGCCGCCCACTGCACCGGCCGCAGCCGTTCCTTGAGCAGCAGCACGCCCAGCGCGATGGTCACCAGGGGGTTGATGAAGTACCCGAGCGAGGCCTCGACCACATGGCCGGCGTTCACGGCCCAGATGTAGACGCCCCAGTTCACGCTGATGACGGTCGCGGCCACGGCGACGAGCGCGAGCCGGCGCGGCTGGCGCAGCAGCTCGCCGGCCCAGGCCCAGCGCCGCACGAACAGCAGCGCGGCGGCGACGACGACCAGGGACCAGACCATGCGGTGGGCGAGGATCTCCACCGCGCCGGCGGGTTTCAGCAGCGGCCAGAAGAGGGGGACCAGCCCCCACATGCCATAGGCGGCGAAGCCGTTCAGCAGGCCTATCCGGTCCTCGCTCCCGGAGCTCCCGGAGTTCTTGGACATCCCGCTCACGGCCCCTCCTTCTCGTGGTGCATCGGCACACGCGCGCGCGAGAACGAAGGTAGTGCCGAGCACCCCCGGCTGTCATGCCCGTATCGGTATACGGTCATGACAGCCGGTGGAAACCCGGTGGAGGCGGAGGGTCAGCCCTTGACGGCCGCGGTGACCGCCTCCGCAAGCGACTGCGCCGGGCGGCCGGTCAGACGGGTGAGGTCGCCGGTGGTGACGACCAGCTCGCCCTTCTCGATGGAGGCGTCCACGCCGGCCAGGATCTCGGCCAGCGGACCGGGCAGCCCGGCACCGGTCAGGATGCCGGTCAGCACCTCGGGGGTGACCGGGGTGTAGGCGATCTCCTTGCCGGTCTGCCGGCTCAGCTCGGCCGCGTACTCGGCGAAGCCGAAGGGCTCGTCGCCGCCCAGCTCATAGGTCTTGTTCTCGTGGCCCTCGCCGGTCAGCACCGCGACCGCGGCGGCGGCGTAGTCGGCGCGGGAGGCGGCGGAGATCCGGCCGGCGCCGGCGGCCTGGACGACGGCGCCGTGCTCCAGCACCGGCGCGAGGTTCTCGGTGTAGTTCTCGAAGTACCAGCCGTTGCGCAGCAGCGTGTACGGCAGGCCGGAGGCGAGCAGCACCTCCTCGGTCGCGCGGTGGTCGTCCGCGAGGTCGGCCTTCAGGGTGCCCGGGGCGCTGGTGTAGGCGAGCAGCGCGACGCCCGCGGCCTTGGCGGCGTCGATGACGACCTGGTGCTGCCGCACCCGGCCCTTGTCGAACTCGTTGCCCGAGATCAGCAGGACCTTGTCGCCGGCGGCGAAGAGGCTGCCGAAGGTCTCGGGCGCGTTGTAGTCGGCGACGGCGAGCCGTACGCCGCGGGCCGCGAGGTCGGCGGCCTTCTGCTCGTCGCGCACGACGGCGGTGATCTGCTCCGCCGGAACCTTCTCCAGCAGCTGCTCCACGACGTGGCGGCCGAGGTGTCCGGTGGCTCCGGTGACGACGATGCTCATGATGTGCGATCTCCTTCTCGGGTGCGTCCTTCGCTAACCCTAGGAGTGGCGCTAACTGTTGGAAAGTACCCACTTTGAAGTAAGGTACCCGCATGTCGGTAAGTGAGTGGAAGGGTGGCGGCGAGGCGATGTGCCCCCAGCGCCTGGTCCTGGAGCATGTCACCAGCCGTTGGGGTGTGCTGGTGCTGATCCAGCTGCTCGACCGCCCGTATCGCTTCAGCGAACTGCGCCGCGCGATCGGCCGGGTCAGCGAGAAGATGCTCACGCAGACCCTCCAGACCCTGGAGCGCGACGGCCTCGTCCACCGGGACGCCAAGCCCGTCATCCCGCCCCGTGTCGACTACTCCCTCACCGACCTCGGCCGCGAGGCGGCGGAGCAGGTGCGGGCGCTGGCGCAGTGGACCGCGCGGCGCATGGACGACGTGCTCGGCGCCCGGCGGGCATACGACGAGGCCCGGGAAATCCAGTCCCGGGCCTCGTAGCCGAGCGAGAGAGACGAGAGCTGACGCTTCAGCCGACGACCGTCCAGGTGTCGCCCCCGGCCAGCAGCGCGGCGAGGTCGCCCTTGCCCTTCTGCTCGACGGCGGTGTCCAGCTGGTCGGCCATCGCGGTGTCGTAGACCGGGCGTTCCACGTTGCGGAAGACGCCGATCGGGGTGTGGTGCAGGGTGTCGGGGTCGGCGAGGCGGGAGAGGGCGAAGGCGGTGGTCGGGGACGCGGAGCGCGCGTCGTGGACCAGGATGTCGGCCTCGTTCTCCGCGGTCACGGTGACGACTTCGAGGTCGCCGGTGGCCCGGTCGCGTACGACACCGCGCGCGCCGTCGGCGCCGAAGCGGATCGGCTGCCCGTGCTCCAGGCGGATCAGTGCTTCCTGGGCCCGTTGCTTATCCTTCAGGGCGTCGAAGGCGCCGTCGTTGAAGATGTTGCAGTTCTGGTAGATCTCGATCAGGGCCGTGCCCGGGTGGTCGGCGGCCTGGCGCAGCACCTCGGTCAGGTGCTTGCGGTCGGAGTCGATCGTGCGGGCCACGAAGGACGCCTCGGCGCCGATGGCCAGCGACACCGGGTTGAACGGGGCGTCCAGGGAGCCCATCGGGGTCGACTTGGTGATCTTGCCGACCTCGGAGGTCGGGCTGTACTGGCCCTTGGTCAGGCCGTAGATCCGGTTGTTGAACAGCAGGATCTTCAGGTTCACGTTGCGCCGCAGGGCGTGGATCAGGTGGTTGCCGCCGATGGACAGCGCGTCGCCGTCACCGGTGACCACCCACACGCTCAGGTCCCGCCTGCTGGTGGCGAGCCCGGTCGCGATCGCGGGGGCGCGCCCGTGGATGGAGTGCATCCCGTAGGTGTTCATGTAGTACGGGAAGCGGGAGGAGCAGCCGATGCCGGAGACGAAGACGATGTTCTCCTTCGCCAGGCCCAGCTCGGGCATGAAGCCCTGGACGGCGGCCAGGATCGCGTAGTCACCGCAGCCCGGGCACCAGCGCACCTCCTGGTCCGACTTGAAGTCCTTCATCGACTGCTTGGCCTCGGCCTTGGGGACCAGCTGGAGCAGCCCGTTGCCGGCGTCAGTCATGGATGGCCTCCTTCAGCGCCGTGGCGAGCTGTTCCGCCTTGAACGGCATGCCGTTGACCTGGTTGTAGGAGTGGGCGTCGACCAGGTACTTCGCCCGGATCAGCGTGGCGAGCTGCCCGAGGTTCATCTCGGGGATCACCACCTTGTCGTAACGCCGCAGCACCTCACCGAGATTCCGCGGGAAGGGGTTGAGGTGACGCAGGTGCGCCTGTGCGATCGACTCGCCGGAGCGGCGCAGGCGCCGTACCGCCGCCGTGATCGGTCCGTACGTCGAGCCCCAGCCCAGCACCAGCGTCCGCGCGGTGTCCGGGTCGTCGACCTCGATGTCCGGCACGGTGATGCCGTCGATCTTGGCCTGGCGGGTGCGGACCATGAAGTCGTGGTTGGCCGGGTCGTAGGAGATGTTGCCCGTGCCGTCCTGCTTCTCGATGCCGCCGATGCGGTGCTCCAGACCCGGCGTCCCCGGGATCGCCCACGGCCGGGCCAGGGTGTGCGGATCCCGCTTGTAGGGCCAGAAGACCTCGGTGCCGTCGGCCAGGGTGTGGTTCGGGCCCTGCGCGAACTGGACGGTGAGGTCCGGCAGTTCGTCCAGGTCGGGGATCCGCCAGGGTTCCGAGCCGTTGGCCAGGTAGCCGTCGGAGAGCAGCATCACCGGCGTGCGGTACGTCAGCGCGATCCGGGCCGCCTCCAGGGCCGCGTCGAAGCAGTCCGCCGGGGTCTTCGGGGCGACGATCGGCACCGGTGCCTCGCCGTTGCGGCCGTACATCGCCTGGAGCAGGTCCGCCTGCTCGGTCTTGGTCGGCAGACCCGTCGACGGGCCGCCGCGCTGGATGTCGACCACCAGCAGGGGCAGTTCCAGGGAGACGGCCAGGGCGATCGTCTCGCTCTTGAGCGCCACACCCGGGCCGGACGTCGTGGTCACCGCGAGCGAGCCGCCGAACGCCGCGCCGAGCGCCGCGCCGATGCCCGCGATCTCGTCCTCGGCCTGGAAGGTGCGTACGCCGAAGTTCTTGTGCTTCGACAGTTCGTGCAGGATGTCGGAGGCCGGGGTGATCGGGTACGAGCCCAGGAACAGCGGCAGGTCGGCCTGGCGGGAGGCCGCGATCAGGCCGTAGGCGAGGGCGAGGTTGCCGGAGATGTTGCGGTAGGTGCCGACGGGGAAGGCCTTGGCGGCGGGGGCGACCTCGTAGGAGACCGCGAAGTCCTCCGTCGTCTCGCCGAAGTTCCAGCCCGCGCGGAACGCCGCGATGTTCGCCGCCATGATCTCGGGCTTCTTCGCGAACTTCGACTTCAGGAACTTCTCGGTGCCCTCGGTCGGCCGGTGGTACATCCACGACAGCAGGCCCAGCGCGAACATGTTCTTGCTGCGTTCGGCCTCCTTGCGGGAGAGGTCGAACTCCTTCAGGGCCTCCACCGTGAGCGTGGTCAGCGGCACCGGGTGCAGGTTGTAGCCGTCCAGCGAGCCGTCGTCCAGCGGGGAGGCGCCGTAGCCGACCTTCTGCAGGGCGCGCTTGGTGAACTCGTCCGTGTTGACGATGACCTCGGCACCGCGCGGCAGGTCGCCGATGTTCGCCTTCAGCGCGGCCGGGTTCATCGCGACGAGCACGTTGGGCGCGTCCCCCGGGGTGAGGATGTCGTGGTCCGCGAAGTGCAGCTGGAAGCTGGAGACGCCGGGCAGGGTGCCGGCGGGGGCGCGGATCTCGGCGGGGAAGTTGGGGAGGGTGGAGAGGTCGTTGCCGAAGGAAGCGGTTTCCGAGGTGAAACGGTCACCGGTGAGCTGCATGCCGTCACCCGAGTCCCCCGCGAACCGGATGATCACCCGGTCCAGACGCCGCACGTCCTTCGCGTCGCCCGGATCGCGCTGCTCTCCCACGACGTTTCCGTCGGCCTGCTCCGCTGGGCTGCTGACCTGGCTGGTCACTGAACTGGACCTCCTTCGAGGCGGCTGTCCGGGGGTTGGCCGTCCCACGGACCATCCCAGATCAACCCTACGTCGGTTAGGGTCGCCTTCCCGAGGCCATCCACCGATTGGACGACATTTCGAGACGGCCTGTCGCGCTGGCTTGGCTAGCTGGCTTCCATGATGTCCCGCCGTGCTCGAGCACCGGTCAAGGCGCTCCCCGCACGTTCCACGGTTCGCCGCCCGCCTCCCACAGAAGCCGGACGGTCTGACGCGGAGCTGACGGGGCGGGCACGGTGAAGGCGGCCGTCAGGAGTTCAGATACGTCAGAACGGCCAGCACCCGCCGGTGGTCGCCGTCGCTCGGCGCCAGGCCGAGCTTCAGGAAGATGTTGCTGACGTGCTTCTCCACGGCGCCGTCGCTGACCACCAGCTGCCGGGCGATCGCCGAGTTCGTACGGCCCTCGGCCATCAGCCCGAGCACCTCGCGCTCGCGCGGGGTCAGCCCCGCCAGCACGTCCTGCTTGCGGCTGCGGCCGAGCAACTGCGCGACCACCTCCGGGTCCAGCGCCGTACCGCCCTCGGCGACCCGCACCACCGCGTCCACGAACTCGCGCACCTCGGCGACCCGGTCCTTGAGGAGATAGCCCACGCCCCGGCTGGAACCGGCCAGCAGCTCGGTGGCGTAACGCTCCTCCACGTACTGCGACAGCACCAGCACCCCGAGCCGCGGATACGTCTTGCGCAGCCGCACGGCCGCGCGCACGCCCTCGTCGGTGTGCGTCGGCGGCATCCGTACGTCCGCCACCACCACGTCGGGCAGCGCGCCCTGTCCGTCGAGGTCGGCGATGGTCTTCACCAGCGCCTCCGCGTCCCCGACACCGGCCACGACATCGTGCCCGCGGTCGGTCAGCAGCCGGGTCAGGCCCTCTCTGAGCAGCACCGAGTCCTCGGCGATGACCACCCGCACCCTGTTCTCCACGATCTCCCGGCCCCCCATGCCCGCTCTCCGACGGTGTTCGTCCCTACGGTCCGTACGGAGGTCAAGCATTCCAGCAATCGCCCCGGCCCGCCGCCCCACCTGGGAACCCCGCCCTCGGAGAAGGGGGTTCCAGGGGAGTGCGGGGCCGGGGCGGGGGCGTGCCTCAGGCCCGCCAGGGCAGTTCCGCGATGACCCGGGTGGGGCCGCCCGCGGGGGAGTCCACCACGAGGACGCCGTCCACCGCGTCCAGGCGTCCGGCGAGGCCGGCCAGACCCGAGCCGCGCGAGACGTCCGCGCCGCCGACCCCGTCGTCGATCACCTGGAGCATCAGCCGGTCCTCCGCCCGCCACACGTCCACCGACGCGGACCGGGCCCGGCTGTGCTTGCTGACGTTCTGGAGCAGTTCGGAGACCGTGAAGTAGGCGATGCCCTCGATGGCGGCCGCCGGGCGGCCCGGCAGGTCGACCTCGACCCGCACCGGCACCGTGCAGCGCGAGGCGACCGCCGACAGGGCCGCGTCCAGGCCGCGGTCGGTCAGGACGGCCGGGTGGATGCCGCGGGCGAGGTCGCGCAGCTCCTGGAGCGCGGTCTTCACCTCGCCGTGCGCCTCCTCCACCATCTGCGCCGCGGCCTTCGGGTCCTCCTGGAGCTTCTCCTTCGCCAGGCCCAGGTCCATCGCCAGACTCACCAGCCGGGCCTGCGCCCCGTCGTGCAGGTCGCGCTCGATGCGCCGCAGGTCGGCGGCGGCCGTGTCGACCACCACGCCCCGGTCCGACTCCAGCTCCACCACGCGCGCCGACAGCGGCGACGGCCCCAGCAGCCCGCGCACCAGCAGCCCGTCGACCGTCGTCAGGGCCCGCACGATCCACGGCGTGGCCAGCGTGACCACCAGCCCGACCAGCGCGGTCACGGTGATCTCGAACGGGTTGTCCAGGTACACGCTGTGGTGCTCGTCGCCGTACAGCTGAAGGCCGCCCTGGCCGACGTAGGCCGGGAAGACCCAGAACCACAGGGGGTAGGTCAGCAGCGACCAGCCCAGGGGCCACAAGGTCACCGCCACCACGAACGAGAACACCGCCCAGGGGAACTGCACCAGCGCGTACAGCGTGCTCCGCCAGGAGGCGCCGCTCTTGAGGACCGCGCCCACCCAGGCCGGCACGCCCGGCTTGCGCACCCGCAGCGGCTCCGGCGCGGCCACCTCCAGCCCGAGCAGCGCCCGCGCCCGCGCCCGCTCCAGCGCGCCGAAGCCCCGGCAGCCGGCGAGCGCCGCCGCGAGCACCGGGACCCCGAGGAAGGTGACGAGCAGGCCGGCCCCGAGCGACACCATCGTCACCGTCCAGGCGAACAGCACGGTCGAGACCGGCAGGCTCAGCAGGACGTACGCGAACTCACGCCAGCTGCGCGCCTCGAACGGCGCCCGCAGTCCGGCGGGCAGCCGGTGGCCGGTTCCGGCGGGCCGCCCCCGCCCCCGCTCATACCCGTGTCCGTACTCCATGGCCATCGATTCTCGTTCCGTTCTCGTCGTGTCGGCCGTGCCTGCGGGCCGCGCCTCTGCGGCTGTCCTGTGAGGCTGTGCTTCTACGGTCGTGCGTCGCGGCTCCGCGGGCCATGGAGTCCGTCGGCGTCTCCACCCGGGGGTTTTCCCCACCCCCGCACCGCACGGGGGCGCGTCTGCGCACGGGCGTGGGCGTGGCTACTCGGTCCGGTCCCGCCAGGGCAGTTCCGCCGTGACCACCGTCGGACCGCCGGCCGGGGAGTCGAGGACGAACAGGCCGTCCACCGCGCCCAGCCGCTCGGCGAGCCCCCGCATCCCCGTGCCGCCGTCCAGGCGCGCGCCGCCCCGGCCGTCGTCACGGACCTGGATCAGCAGCCGCTCCTCGGCGCGCCAGACGTCGACGGAGGCGCCCCGGGCGCCGCTGTGCTTGCTGATGTTCTGGAGCAGTTCGGAGACCGTGAAGTAGGCGATGCCCTCGATGGCGGGCGCCGGGCGGGTGGCCAGGTCCACGGTGACCTTCACCGGCACCGTGCAGCGCGTGGCCACCGCCGACAGGGCCGCGTCCAGGCCGCGGTCGGTCAGGACGGCCGGGTGGATGCCGCGGGCGAGGTCGCGCAGCTCCTGAAGGGCCAGCTTCACCTCGCCGTGCGCCTCCTCCACCATCGCCGCCGCCGAGTCGGGGTCCTCCAGCAGCTTCTCCTTGGCCAGGCCGAGCCCCATGGCCAGGTTCACCAGCCGGGCCTGCGCCCCGTCGTGCAGGTCGCGCTCGATGCGGCGCAGGTCGGCGGCGGCCGTGTCGACCACGATCCCCCGGTCCGACTCCAGCTCGGCGATACGGCGCTCCAGCTCGTCCGAGGGCGACAGCAGCCCGCGCACCAGCGCCCGGTCCACGTTCGCGAGGCCCCGGGCCACATACGGCAGCACCGGCCACAGCGCGATCAACGAGATCAGCGTGGCGCAGAAGGTGAGGACGCCCCAGGGCAGCCGGACCAGGTCGTACAGCATCGTCCGCCAGCCCACCGGGTCCTTCAGCGCCAGCCACAGCCGCTGTGTCAGGCTCCCGGCCCTGGCGAGCGGCAGCGGGGTCGGCTCCTCCACCCGCACCCCGAGCAGCCGGCGGGCGCGGGCCCGCTGCAGCTTCCCCAGCTGCCGGGAACCCAGCAGGCTCAGCGCCAGCAGCGGCAGGCCGATCACCGTGATCGAGAGCGACCCGCCGACGGACAGCGCGGTGAGCGCGTACACGAAGCCGAACACCGCCAGCGGCAGGTTCAGCAGGAGATACGCGATCTCCTTCCAGGTGTGCGCGTCGTAGGCCGGCCGCGGCGGCGGCAGGCGGTCGATGCCGTCGGCCCGGTCGGCGGCTGAGCTGGGAGCGGTCATAGCAGCCAGCCTGCCGTGCGCGTCGCCCCCGGCGCCATGCGGTACGCCGCCCTCCGCTCGCGGGGGAAAACCCCACCCCCGCCGAACCCCGGCCCGCCGCCACCCGTCTCACCCGATGACGGGCTGCTTACCGTCTCTTTATCAGGGCCTAGACTCCCGTGCGTACAGATCCTCGAATCACATGGGATCACCGAATTCACTCGGGTCATGCAGGCCACGACGTCAGGGAATGAGGGACGGACGGTGCGGGAGACGTTGGGGGACGGTGGGGTCGCCACGGCGCACGTCATCGCGGCCGGCTACTTCCGGTCCTACTCGGTGGTGGGCCTGCTCGCGCTCGTCGGCGTGCTGTTCGTCGCCGTCGCCTTCGGCGCGGGCCGCCTGCTGCGCCCCGTCGTCCCCACCCCCGAGAAGCTCCTGACCTACGAGTGCGGCGTCGATCCCGTCGGCGAGGGCTGGGCCCACACCCAGGTCCGCTACTACGTCTACGCTTTCCTGTACGTGATCTTCGCGGTCGACTCGATCTTCCTGTTCCCCTGGGCGACGGTCTTCGCCGCCCCCGGCTACGGCGCGACCACCCTCGTGGAGATGTTCGTCTTCCTGGGCTTCCTCGCCGTGGGCCTGCTGTACGCATACAAGAAGGGCGTCCTGACATGGACGTGAACCACTCGGTGGACGGGAACCCGTCGGCGACCGAGTCCGTCTCCGAGCCCGTGCTGCTGCCGGAACCGAAGCGTCTGGGCGCGCTGGCCCGGCTGGCCCCCGAGCCGATGAAGGTGATCCTGAACTGGGGCCGCCGCTACTCGCTGTGGGTCTTCAACTTCGGCCTCGCCTGCTGCGCGATCGAGTTCATCGCCGCGTCGATGGCCCGGCACGACTTCATCCGCCTCGGCGTCATCCCCTTCGCGCCGGGCCCCCGCCAGGCCGACCTGATGGTGGTGTCGGGCACGGTCACGGACAAGATGGCCCCGGCGGTCAAGCGCCTTTACGAGCAGATGCCCGAGCCGAAGTACGTCATCTCCTTCGGCGCCTGCTCCAACTGCGGCGGCCCCTACTGGGACTCCTACTCCGTCACCAAGGGCGTCGACCAGATCATCCCCGTGGATGTCTACGTCCCCGGCTGCCCGCCGCGCCCCGAGGCGCTGCTCCAGGGCATCCTCAAGCTCCAGGAGAAGATCGCCCGCGAGTCGCTGGAGGAGCGCTACGGCACCGGGTCCGCCCGGCCGTCGGTTGCCGCCCTGACCAGCGACCTGGTGAAGCCGCCGGCGCCCGCTGCCGAGGGGGGCGCGTGATGAGCACGGTCGGCTGGCTGCCCGCCCCGGTCGAGGACCTCTTCGGCACGGACGCCACGGCCGAGGAGTCGTATGACGTCCTGACCGTGGACGTACCGCCGTCCGCCTGGCTCACCGCCCTGGAGACGGCCCGTACGACCCTGGGCTGCACCTACTTCGACTGGCTGAGCGCCGTCGACGAACCGGGCACGGGTTTCCGTGTCTCGGCCCACGTCGTCGCCCTCGGCCCGGTCCGCCGCCTCCTCGTCCGTACGACACTCCCGCACGAGGCGCCGGAACTGCCGACCGCCGTCGGCGTGTACGCGGGCGCCGCCTGGCACGAGCGCGAGACCCATGAGATGTTCGGCGTCCGCTTCACGGGTCACCCGGGGCTCGACCACCTCCTCCTCCCCGAGACCTTCGAGGGCCACCCCCTGCGCAAGGACTTCGTCCTCGCCGCCCGCGTGGCCAAGGCCTGGCCGGGCGCGAAGGAGCCGGGGGAACCTGCGGCGGGTGCGGCACACGCCGGGCCCAAGCGCCGCCAGATGCTGCCCCCGGGAGTCCCCGACCCCAACGAATGGGGCCCGCTGAAGGGCCAGCTCCCCCCGGCTCCGGCCCGCCCGGCACGCGGCGCGGCGGCAGGCCGCGCGGCGGGCGACCGCCCGGCCCGCGCGGGCGCGCCCGCCGCCGGGGACCGCCCGGTACGGCGCACCCGCACAGCCGCCCAGGGCTCCGCGAGCCAGACCTCCGGCGCCGCGACGGAGGCCGCCGAGACCGTGGAGGGAGCTCCGGCTGCCGATACCGGTGCGGGTGCCCGGCCGCGCCGGATACGGAGCGCGAGCCAGGGCTCGGCGAGCCAGACGCCGGCCCCGGCCGAGGGCGAAGGCGAGACGGGTCGGCCGGTGCCGGAGGCCGGGGCCGGCGAGGCCGCCTCGGCGGAGCCGTCGGCTGCTGCGACACCGACCGGCCCACGCCGCTCGCGCAGCGCTTCCCAGGGCTCCGCCTCCCAGCGGGCCGACGCACCGACGCCGGAGCAGGCGCAGCAGCAGGAGCAAGGCCGGGCTCCGGGCCAGGAGCAGGCACCGGCGGAACCGGAGGGCGCGTCCCGCCCGGCCCGGCGCAGCACGGCCCCGCACAGCTCGGACGCCCCCTGGCATCACGCCCGCCCGGCCTTCGACGAGCCGGAGGCGGCGTCCGGGCCGACGTCCCGGCCCGAGCCGGAGCGCGAACCGGACCGCGAACCCGAGACCGAACCCGAGAGCGAGCCGGAACGCGAGCCGGAGAGCGGGCGAGCCGACCGGCCGGCCGGCTCCGCAACCGCCGAACCCCCCGAGCACCCCGAACCCCCCAGCACTCCCGACCGCACCCCCGGCGACGACCCCACAGGAGGCCCGCAGTGAACGACACGCTGGACGTCGCCCTGCGACTCCTGGTCGTGTTCGTCGTCTTCCTCACCTTCCCGCTGATCGTCGGCCAGACCGAGCACAAGGTGATGGCCCACATGCAGGGCCGCCTCGGCCCGATGTACGCGGGCGGCTTTCACGGCTGGGCCCAGCTCATCGCGGACGGCGTGAAGTTCGCGCAGAAGGAGGACGTGGTCCCGGCCGGCGCCGACCGCCGCGTCTTCCAGCTCGCCCCCGCCGTCGCCCTGCTGCCGTACCTCCTGGTGCTGCTCGCCGTCCCGATCGGCCCGAGCGAGGGCGCGGTCGGCCAGGTCGTCGACGCGGGCGTCTTCTTCGTGCTCGCGGTGATGGGCGTCGGCGTGCTCGGCTCGCTGATGGCCGGCTGGGCCAGCGCGAACAAGTTCTCCCTCCTCGGCGGCCTGCGCACCGCCGCGCAGCTCCTCGCCTACGAACTGCCGATGCTCCTGGCCGCCGCCTCGGTCGCGATGGCCGCGGGCACGGTCTCCCTGCCCGGCATCCTGCACGCCTTCCATTGGTGGTGGGTGCCCTGGCAGATCGTCGGCGCGCTCGTCTTCTTCGTGGCCGGCCTCGCCGAGCTGCAACGCCCGCCGTTCGACATGCCGGTCGCCGACTCGGAGATCATCTTCGGCGCGTACACCGAGTACACCGGACTGCGTTTCGCACTGTTCCTCCTCGCCGAGTACGCCGGCATCGTCGTCCTGTGCGGTCTGACCACCGTCCTCTTCCTGGGTGGCTGGCACGGCCCCTGGGGCGCCGCCGGCCTGGGCTGGCTGTGGACCCTGTTGAAGACGGCGATCCTCGCCTTCGTCGTCATCTGGCTCCGCGTCACCTATCCCCGCCTGCGCGAGGACCAGCTCCAGAAGCTCTCCTGGACCCTCCTCGTCCCCCTCTCCCTCGCCCAGATCGCCCTCACCGGCATCGTCAAGGTGGTGATCAGCTGATGGCCCCCATTCCTGGCAGCGGCCTCGCCAAGGGCCTGGCCGTCACCCTCCGCACGATGACGCGCAAGTCCGTCACCGAGCAGTACCCGGACGCCCAGCCCGAACTGCCGCCGCGCACCCGTGGCGTGATCGGCCTGTTCGAGGAGAACTGCACGGTCTGCATGCTCTGCGCCCGCGAGTGCCCGGACTGGTGCATCTACATCGACTCCCACAAGGAGACCGTCCCGCCCGCCGCGCCCGGCGGCCGCGAGCGCAGCCGCAACGTCCTCGACCGGTTCGCGATCGACTTCTCCCTGTGCATGTACTGCGGCATCTGCATCGAGGTCTGTCCTTTCGACGCGCTGTTCTGGTCCCCGGAGTTCGAGTACGCCGAGACCGACATCCACGACCTCACCCACGAGCGGGACAAGCTCCGCGAGTGGATGTGGACCGTCCCGGCCCCGCCCGCCCTCGACCCCTGCGCCGAGGAGCCGAAGGAGATCGCCGCCGCCCGCAAGACCGCCGAGAAGCTGGCGGCCGCGCAGGACGAACCGGGGGAGGGCCAGTCGTGAGCCCCGCCGCAGCCGTGAGCCTGGCGGCAGCCCCGCACGGGTTCCTGTCCCCGACCGGCGTCGAGATCGCCTTCCTGCTCGTCGGCCTCGCCACCTTTGGCGCGGCCCTGATCACGGTCACCACCCGTCAACTGGTGCACGCCGCCCTGTGGCTGGTGGTCGCGCTCGGTGGCCTCGCCGTCGAGTACCTCCTGCTCACCGCCGAGTTCATCGCCTGGGTGCAGGTCCTCATCTACGTCGGTTCCGTCGTCGTCCTCCTCCTGTTCGGTCTGATGCTCACCAAGGCGCCGATCGGCCGGTCCCCGGACGCCGACTCCGGCAACCGCTGGGTCGCCCTCGCCGTCGCGGCCGTCGCCGCCGCGGCTCTGGTGTGGGTGGTGGTCGACGCCTTCCGCACCACGTGGATCGACCTGACCGGCCCCGCCGCCGGCACCACCCGTGTCACCGGCGAGAGCCTGTTCCGGCACTGGGTGCTGCCCTTCGAGGCCCTGTCCGTCCTCCTCCTCGCGGCCCTGGTCGGCGCGATCGTCCTGTCCCGCAAGGCGAAGGCGGAGCCGGGCCCTCCCCCTGTGAACTCCCGAGCGGTCACCGAGAGTTCCCCGTCCGTCACGGATTCGGGCACGGATTCCGGAATTCACCCGGCCGAGCCGGAAGGCGCCCACTGATGCATCTCGCCTATCCCGCCGTCCTCTCCGCCCTCCTGTTCTGCACCGGCCTGTACGGCGTCCTGGCCCGCCGCAACGCGATCCTGGTCCTCATGTCGGTCGAGCTGATGCTCAACGCCGTCAACCTCAACCTGGTCGCCTTCGACGTCTGGCTCAGCCGGGCCGCCAGGGACACCCTGCACTCCGGCCAGGCGCTGACCCTGTTCACCATCGCCATCGCCGCCGCCGAGATCGGCATCGGCCTGGCGATCGTGCTCGCCGTCTACCGCAACCGCGGCACCTCCGACATCGACAAGCTCCGCGACACCGCCGAGGGCCCCGAGGCCGGCGGCCCCGGCACCGAGGGCCCCGGCACCTCCGCGGTCGAGAAGGCTGAGGCCACCGCGTGACCACGATCCACCTCGCCGTCCTCGTCCCCCTCCTGCCGTTCCTGGGTGCCGTGGCCGGCCTGCTGCTCGGCCGCACCGCACCCGGGTTCGTCCGCCCGCTCGCCGTGCTGCCGCCGCTGGTCTCGCTCGTCCTCGCCGCGCTGGTCGCCGCCGACCAGGGCGGCGGCCGGGCCGTCGACGCCCACACAGAACTGACACCCACCGGCTCGGTCCCGATCGAGCTGGCCCTGCACATCGACGGCTTCGCCGCACTCGTCGCGATCCTGGTTGCGTTCGTCGCGTCCTGCGTGCAGATCTACTCGACCGGCTATCTGCGCGACGACCCGCGCTACCCGTCCTACGCCGCTCTCGTCTGCCTGTTCACCTCCGCGATGCTCCTGGTCGTCTACTCCGGCGACCTGATCGTGCTGCTGGTCGGCTGGGAAGTCATGGGCATCTGCTCCTACTTCCTGGTCGGCCACTACTGGGAGACCCCCGAGGCCCGCGCCGCCTCCCTGAAGGCCTTCCTGGTCACCAAGCTCGGCGACGTGCCGTTCCTCATCGGCCTGTTCGCCCTCGGCACCGACGCCGGGTCGTTCCGCATCACCCGGATCCTCGGCGCGGTGACGAGCGGCGGTCTCGACCACCCGACCGTGACCGCCCTGCTGCTCCTCGCGGGCGTGGCCGGCAAGTCGGCGCAGTTCCCGCTGCACACGTGGCTCCCGGACGCGATGGCGGGCCCCACACCCGTCTCGGCACTGATCCACGCCGCGACGATGGTCGCCGCCGGTGTCTACTTCATCGCCCGTCTCCTCCCGGTGTTCGAGGCCTCCCGGACCGCGATGGTCGTCCTCGCCGTCATGGCCGCCGTCACGATGGCCGGCTCGGCGCTCGCCGCGCTCGCCCAGGACGACATCAAGCGCGTCCTCGCCTACTCGACGATCGGCCAGCTCGGCTACATGACCGGCGCCCTCGCCGTCGGCGACCGCGGTGCCGCCGTCTTCCACCTCCTGTCCCACGGCGCCTTCAAGGCGCTGCTGTTCCTCGCGGCCGGCGTGATCATCCACGCCGCCGGCACCAACTCGCTGGCGGCCACGTCCCGCATGCACGGCCTGCGCGAGCGCGTCCCGGACGCCTACTGGACGATGACCGTGGCGCTGCTCGCGCTCGCCGCGATCCCGCCGTTCAGCGGCTTCTTCTCCAAGGAGTCCGTGCTCGGCGCCGCCGAGCACGTGGCCACCGGGAACACCGGCCACGCTCCCGGAGCGGCGGGCTGGATCGTCCTCGTCGCCGGTCTGCTCACGGCCCTGCTCACCGCCGCCTACGCGACCCGCCTGTGGCTGCTGGCCTTCCGCGGCCGGGGTACCGAGGCGCCCGACCACGGCCGCCAGCCGCTGACGATGAACGCGGTGCTGTGGGTCCTGGCCGTGCCGTCCCTGGCCTTCGGCGGGCTCGCCTACCGCGCGCTGCCCGGCTGGTTCGACGGCCGCGACCTGACCCCCACCCTCCTCACCTCGATCCTCGGCACCGGCCTCGCCCTGGTCGGCGGCCTTCTCACCTACGGCGCCTGGCAGCGCACCAGTGCGATCGCCGCCCGTACCCCGGCGGCGCCCGCGCCCTCCTTCGAGTGGGAGCACCTCCAGGGCGAGGCCGCCGCGCATCCGGAGGGCGATGCGAGCCTCGTCGAGGCCCACGCCCTCGCCAGCCAGGGCCCGGCCGACCGCGACCTCGCCCACGCCCCGGACCCCGGGCAGCTGCTGCTCGGCCCGCTGTACCGGCACGCGGCCGCCGGCTTCCACCTGGACGCCGTGTACACGGTCCTGTTCGTCCGCCCGGTCCGGGCCGGGGCGAGCCTCGTGCGATTCCTCGACCGCGAGGTCGTCGACACCTACGTACGCGGCGCGGCCGCCCTGCCCCGCGTGCTCGGGGCCGCCGTGCGACGGGCGCAGACCGGCAATGTGCAGACCTATGTGAGCGCGCTGCTCGCCGGCACCGTCGTCCTGACGGTCGCCGTCGTCCTCGTCGCCACCGGAGCGTGAGCAGGCGTGATCGATATCAACGAGTCCGTGATGCAGTTCCTTCTGGCGTTCGTCGTCGTCGGCCCGCTCCTCGGCGCCGTCGCCGCTCTCCTGCCCGCCCCGCCGGGACTGAAGGGGAGGTCGCCCGAGCAGGCCGTGCTGCGCCACGGCGTCACCGTGACCGGCGCGATCCTCATCGCCGCGATCGTCCTCGCGCTCGGCTTCGACAGCGACCACCCGTCGAAGATGCAGGCCACGACCGACATCAGCTGGATCCCCGCGCTCGACGTGCGGATCCACCTCGGCATCGACGGCATCTCCCTCCCCCTTCTGGTCCTGACCGCTCTGCTGACCTTCCTCTGCGCGCTGTACTCCTACTTCAAGCCGCCGACGGGCGGCTCCCCCAAGGCGTTCGTCGCGCTGCTGCTCCTGCTCGAGTCCGGCACCCTCGCCACCTTCGCCGTCCTCGATCTGCTGCTGTTCTTCCTCGCGTTCGAGACGGTGCTCATCCCGATGTACTTCCTCATCGCCCGCTGGGGCGGCGAGGGGCGGACCCGGGCCGCGTGGAAGTTCATCCTTTTCACGCTGCTCGGCTCCGTCGTCATGCTGCTCGGCCTGCTCCTGATCGGAATCAAGGCGGGCACGTTCGACATGGTGGCACTCGCCACTGACAACGGCCGGTCGCTCACCGCATCCGTGCAGGTCATCGCCGTTCTGGCGATCGGGATCGGACTCGCGGTCAAGTCCCCGATGTGGCCGCTGCACAGCTGGCTTCCCGAAGCCCACACCGCTGCCCCGACCGTCGGCTCGGTCCTGCTGGCCGGTGTCCTGCTGAAGATGGGTACGTACGGGTTCGTCCGGATCCTGCTGCCGATCGCGCCGCACGGCTTCCACACCTTCGCGCCGTACCTCGCCGCCTTCGCCGTCGTCGGGATCATCTACGGATCCCTGGCCTGCCTGGCCCTGGCCAAGCGCGGCGCGAAGGGTGATCTGAAGCGGCTGATCGCCTACTCCTCCGTCGGCCACATGGGCTTCGTCCTGCTGGGCATCGCCACCATGACCCCGACCGGCGTGAACGGCGCCCTGTTCGCCAACATCGCCCACGGCCTCATCACGGGTCTGCTGTTCTTCCTGGTCGGCGGCCTGAAGGACCGCACCGGCACGACCGACCTGGACACCCTCGCCGAGGAGACCGGCGCGGCCCTGTACGGCAGGGCCCCCCGCCTCGGCGGCCTGCTCGCCTTCGCCGCCGTCGCCTCGCTCGGGCTGCCCGGGCTCGCCGGGTTCTGGGGCGAGATGCTGGCCCTGTTCGGCGCGTTCAAGCCCGCCGCCGATCTCAGCCGGCCCGCGTTCCTCACGTTCATGGCGATCGGTGCGTTCGGCACCCTGCTGACGGCCGCGTACATGCTGATCGTGGTCCGCCGCGTCTGCATGGGCGGCGCGGAACAGGAGGTCCCGAAGCTCGCCGACGTCCACGGCTACGAGTTCGCCGCCTGGACCCCGCTCGTCGCCCTCACCGTCGGCGCCGGGCTGTGGCCCAAGGCCCTGCTCGGCCTGACCGACCCGGCCGTGCACCAGCTCCTCGCAGGAGGCCCCCGATGAGCGCCCAGCCCCTCGCCGAGTCGCTGGTCCAGTCCGTCGACTGGCTCGCCGTCGCCCCGCCGCTCGTCGCCGCCGCGGTCGCGCTCGCGGTGCTGGTCGCCGACCTGTTCCTGCCCGAGGCCCGCAAGGCCGTCCTGGGCTGGGTCTCGGTCGCCGGCCTGGCCCTGGCCGCGCTGATGCTGCTGCCTCTCCTGGACGGGCACCGCAGCACCTTCTGCGTGGACCGCGCCACGCGCGCGTGCAGCTACACCGCCGACCACTTCACGCTCGTCGTCCAGTTCCTGGTCCTCGGCGGCGCGCTGCTGGCGGCCCTGCTGTCGGTCACGAACCTCAAGGACGACGAGCAGCGGGTCCCCGCGGGGGAGTTCTGGTTCCTGCTGCTGTCCTCCGCGGCCGGCGCCGCCCTGCTGCCCGCCTCCCGCGACCTGGCCACCCTGATCGTCGCCCTGGAGGTCGCCTCCCTGCCCGCCTTCGCTCTCGTCGGCATCCGGCACGGCGACAAGCGCTCCTCCGAGGCCGCCCTGAAGTTCTTCCTGTCCTCGGTCACGGCCACCGCCGTCAGCCTGATGGGCGTCAGCTTTGTCTACGCTTCCACCGGCACCCTGTACCTCACCCAGGTCGCGCAGCGCCTGACCCACGTCGACGGACAGCTGCACACTCTCACCCAGACCGGGGTCGTCCTCACCCTCGTCGGCTTCGCCTTCAAGACCGCCGCCGTCCCGTTCCACTTCTGGGTGCCCGACACCTACGTGGGTGCGCCGCTGCCCGTCGCCGCCTACCTGTCGGTGGTCGGCAAAGCGGTCGGCTTCTCCGGCCTGATCCTCGTCACCGTCGTCGCGTTCCCGTCGTACGCCGACGTCTGGGGGCCCGCGCTCGCCGCCCTGGCCGCCCTCACCATGACCGTCGGCAACGTCGGAGCCCTGCGCCAGCAGGCCACGCGCGCGTACAGCGCCGTACGACTGCTCGCCTGGTCCTCCGTCGGCCAGGCCGGCTACCTGCTGGTGCCGATCGCCGCCGCCGGGTACGCCAAGGACCCGCAGAAAGCGATCGGCTCCACGATCGCCTACGCGCTGATGTACGCGGCCGTGAACCTCGGCGCGTTCGCGGTGGCCGCCCTGGTGGGCCGCAGCCGGGCCCTGAACCGGATCAACGACTACCGGGGGCTGTACGCCACCAACCCGCTCACCGCGCTCCTCCTGGCCTTCTTCCTGCTGTGCCTGGCCGGGCTCCCGCCGGGCGTCATCGGCCTGTTCGCCAAGGTCACCGTGTTCTCGGCGGCCGTCGACGCGGGCCTCGGCTGGCTCGCCGTCGTCATGGCCGTCAACGTGGTGATCGCCCTCTTCTACTACCTCCAGTGGACGGCCCTGCTGTTCCGCGCTCCCGAGGGCGAGCCCGCGCGGCACCGCGTTCCGGCCCCTCTCACGGCCGCCATCGCCCTCACCGGAGTCCTCGGCGTCGCCCTGTCCGGAGCACCCCAGGTGGTCCTCCGGTTCGCCTCCACCGGACTGTTCTGACACACCGCCCCGCGCGCGTGCCGCATCCGTACCCCCACGCGCGCGGGAGGAAGAAACAGCACGTCACCCGTACAGCCGAGCGACGCCCGCACGGACACAGGGAACTCGTGACCGCCGCCTGGCGTTGTCACAAACGGGAGGGTCCACTGGACCAAAGTGTTCCCCAGCTGCACGGATTTGGAGGGCGTACGGTGCACCGCCGGCACAACGGGCTCAGGACCGCAGTACTCCTCGGGGGACTGTCCGCACTCATCATCGTCATCGGCAGCTTCTTCGGCCGCACCGGCCTCGTCGTTGCCGTCCTGATCGCGCTCGGCACGAACGCGTACGCGTACTGGAACAGCGACAAACTGGCGCTGCGCGCGATGCGCGCCCGCCCGGTCAGCGAGTTCGAGGCCCCCGCGCTCTACCGGATGGTCCGCGACCTGTCCACGCAGGCCCGCCAGCCCATGCCCCGCCTGTACATCTCGCCCACGGAGGCCCCCAACGCCTTCGCCACGGGCCGCAACCCGCGCAACGCCGCGGTGTGCTGCACCGAGGGCATCCTGCGCCTGCTGGACGAGCGCGAGCTGCGAGGTGTGATCGGGCACGAGCTGAGCCACGTCTACAACCGGGACATCCTCATCTCCTCGGTCGCCGGCGCCCTCGCCTCGGTGATCATGTTCCTGGTGAACTTCGCCTGGCTCATCCCGATCGGCCGCTCGGACGACGACGACGGCCCCGGCCTGCTCGGCATGCTCCTGATCATGATCCTCGGCCCGCTCGCCGCCACCCTCATCCAGCTGGCCATCAGCCGCTCCCGCGAGTACGAGGCGGACGCTTCCGGCGCGCAGCTCACCGGCGACCCGCTCGCCCTCGCCGGCGCCCTGCGCAAGCTGGAGGTGGGCACGCAGCAGCTTCCGCTGCCGCCGGAGCCCCGGATCGAGACCGCCAGCCACATGATGATCGCGAACCCCTTCCGCGCGGGCCAGGGACTGACGAAGATGTTCTCCACGCACCCGCCGATGGCGGACCGCATCGCCCGGCTCGAGAAGATGGCAGGACGCACCCGGTGAAGACCATCCTGAACGTCATTTGGCTCGTCCTGAGCGGCTTCTGGCTGTTCCTGGGCTACCTGTTCGCAGGCGTCCTGCTGTGCATCACCGTCATCGGCATCCCCTTCGGGATAGCGGCCTTCCGTATCGGCCTCTACGCCCTGTGGCCCTTCGGGTACACCACGGTCGAGCGCCGGGACGCGGGCGCCCCCTCCTGTATCGGCAACGTCCTGTGGCTGATCCTGGCCGGCTGGTGGCTGGCGATCGCCCATATCGTCACCGGCATCGCCCTGTGTGTCACGATCATCGGCATCCCGTTCGGCATCGCCAACTTCAAGCTGATCCCGGTCTCCCTGCTGCCGCTGGGCCGCGAGATCGTCCCCACGGACCAGCCGTTCGCGAGCCGCTGAGCCGGCGGTCACAGCCACCAGGTCACTGACAGGGCGTCACGCGTGCGTACCGCCAATCGCGGCTTCTCCCGCTGGCGCGCCGGGCCTCGCCCCGGTACCGACGACGGCTCACGCGCGCGTGCCGTCACCGGTGCTCCGACAGCGCGTCACGCGCCGCGCCGGCCCGCCCACCACCGCCGTACACCGTAGGCCGCCGCGCCCGCCGCGAGCACGCCCGCTCCCGCCGCGACCGAACCGGCGGGCAGTGCGAACGCCAGTGTGGCGCAACCCAGCAGGCCCGCGACGGGTACGACGCGGGAGAGCGGGGCCGGACTCAGCGTCCACGCGGAGGCGTTGGCGACGGCGTAGTAGGCCAGCACACCGAAGGACGAGAAGCCGATCGCGCCGCGCACGTCCACCGTCGCGGCCAGTACGGCGACCACCGAGCCCACGGCCAGCTCCGCCCGGTGCGGCACCCGGAACCGCGGATGCACGGCCGCGAGCGCCGCGGGCAGATGCCCGTCCCGGGCCATGGCGAGCGTCGTACGGGACACCCCGAGGATCAGCGCGAGCAGCGAACCCAGCGCGGCCACCGCGGCCCCCGCCCGCACCACCGGCACGAGGCCCGGCGCCCCGCCCGCCCGCACCGCGTCGGCCAGCGGCGCTGCCGCCTGCCCGAGCCGGGCCGGGCCGAGGACGGCGAGCACCGCGACGGCCACGCACGCGTACACCAACAAGGTGATCCCGAGGGCCAGCGGGACGGCGCGCGGGATCGTCCGTGCCGGATCCCGCACCTCCTCGCCGAGAGTCGCGATCCGCGCGTACCCGGCGAACGCGAAGAACAGCAGCCCGGCCGCCTGGAGCACCCCGTTCACGCCCGACGACAGCCCGATGTCCAGCCGTTCGGCGCCGGCCCGCCCCGAGGCGAGGCACACGACGACCACGGCCGCGAGGACGGCCAGTACGACGGCCACGATCGCCCGGGTCAGCCACGCCGACTTCTGGATCCCGCCGTAGTTCACGGCCGTCAGCGCCACCACCGCCGCGACCGCCGGCGCGTGCGCCTGCCCTGGCCAGACGTAGGCGCCCACGGTGAGCGCCATGGCCGCACAGGACGCCGTCTTGCCGACCACGAACGCCCAGCCGGCCAGGTACCCCCAGAAGACGCCGAGCCGCTCCCTGCCGTACACGTACGTCCCGCCGGAGGCCGGATGGCGGGCGGCGAGACGGGCCGAGGACATGGCGTTGCAGTAGGCCACCACGGCCGCGAGCGCCAGCCCGGGCAGCAGACCCGACCCGGCCGCGCGGGCGGCCGGGCCCAGAGCCGAGAAGACACCGGCGCCGATCATCGAGCCGAGACCGACGACCACGGCGTCGTGTACGCCCAGCGTGCGCCGCAGGCCCGTGCCGGATGTAGTCATGCGCCGCACCCTGCCGCACCCTGCCGCACCCTGCCGCACCCTGCCGACCGTCGCAACCAGGTGAGGGACCCGTGACGTCTTCTCCATCGACGCGACACGAACACGCGCGCGTGGACAGCGAGTCCTCACCGGATCCTCAGCAGCGGGACCGTGCGGGGACAGCTGGGAAGGGCAGGTTCACGGCATGAGCATCATCGCTTGGATCATCCTGGGCCTGGCGGCCGGAGTCATCGCCAAGGTCCTCCTGCCGGGGCGTGACCCCGGCGGCTTCATCGGTACGACCCTCATCGGCATCGCGGGGGCGTTCATCGGCGGCTGGATCTCGGCACGCTGGCTGGACCACCCGATCACCAAGAACTTCTACGACGGTGCCACCTGGGCCGCGGCCGTCGGCGGTTCCCTGGTGCTGCTGATCGTCTACCGCATCCTGTTCGGAAACTCACGCGACTGAGCTCCGTGGGACGCGACCCTGACACGTGGGACACGACAGTGGGCCACCCGGAACCGGGCGGCCCACCCCTGCCGTTGCGCTCGCTGTCGCTGTTCCCGCCGGTGTCCTAGCGGTAGTTCACGAACTGGAGCGCGAAGTCGAAGTCCTTGCCCTTCAGGAGCGCGATCACGGCCTGGAGGTCGTCGCGGCTCTTGGAGGTGACGCGCAGTTCCTCGCCCTGGACCTGCGCCTTGATGCCCTTCGGGCCCTCGTCACGGATGATCTTCGCCACCTTCTTCGCGTTCTCCTGGGAGATGCCCTCCTGGATCGACGCGAAGATCTTGTACTCCTTGCCGGACAGCTGGGGCTCGCCGGCGTCCAGCGCCTTCAGCGAGATGCCGCGCTTGATCAGCTTGGACTGGAAGACGTCGAGGACAGCGTTCACCCGGTCCTCGGAGTTCGCCTCCATGAGGATCTTCTCACCGGACCACGAGATCGAGGCGCCCACGCCCTTGAAGTCGTAGCGCTGCGAGATCTCCTTGGCGGCCTGGTTGAGGGCGTTGTCGACCTCCTGCCGCTCGACCTTCGAGACGATGTCGAAACTGGAGTCGGCCATGTCCTGTGGCTCCTTGTATCGGGGTGCGAATCGGGTGCGTGCCGGCGTGCGCGGCGGCGGCCGCCGGGCCCGGCGAGTCACCGGGCCGCATCCGCACCAGCCTAGCCACCCCCGGAGCCGAGAGGCGGAGATCAACCGGGTGGCGAAGCACCCCCCTGCATCGGGTATTGTTTACGTCGTTGCCAGGGAGCGCCGCCGAGAAGCGGTTTCGATGGCAGCACAACCCGGCGGTGTGCCCGAGCGGCCAAAGGGAGCAGACTGTAAATCTGCCGGCTCAGCCTTCCCAGGTTCGAATCCTGGCGCCGCCACACGGGAACGAGTGCCCCGTGATCTGTGAGAGCAGATCACGGGGCACTCGTCGTTCTCCCGATCGGCGTGCCCCGTCCGGCCCTGTCGCCGGTCGTCGGCTGTCCGCTGTCGGCTACGGGTGCGCCTTGACCGGGGTCGTGGTGCCCGCTTCCTTGCCGAGTCGATCGCCGGTGGCCAGCGACTCCCAGAGGGCCTTGCCGATGCGGGCCTTCTTGGTCGTGCCGTCCTGGAGGCGGACTTCGACGTAGTGGTAGAGGTTCGAACCGTCGGGCGCCCCGCGGGTCTTGTCGATGACGATGCCGTCCCAGGCGTCTTCTTCATGCACTTTGCGTGATTTGAACATTTCATCACTGTAGCCACGGTGGGTCAGGCGGAGTGCGGGAACGCGACCCAGGGGGCTTGATGGAGAGTTTCCCGGGCATCCTTCACTAGAATCGAACGTATGAGCGATGAAAGGGGAGTCCGGGAATGACCGGTCAGGGTGCGGGGCTCGGCGGCGCGGACGATGCTGGAGCCATGGCCGGGAAGCGACCCATCATCGTGCACCTGCCGTCCCCGACCGGCGGTCGTCGCGTCCGCGTGGACGGCGAGATCCTCGGCCTGGCGCACAGCCTGCGGGACCTGGTGGAGTTCCTGCGCCGCGCGGGGCTGGAGATGGAACCGGAGCAGGTGGCCGACTCGCCTCTGATCGACTGGCGCGGGGTGGGGCCCGATTGCTGGGAGGCCGAGACCCGCATCTGACCGGCGCTGCCGCACGCGCGCGCGTACGGGCACACTGGCGGCATGCCCTCCCGACGCAGAACCTGCCCCGTCTGCCGCCGCGACATCGCCGTCGTCGCGGGTCGTTTCGCGCGGCACGACCCGCCCGGGGCGCGGGAGAACGGCGAACTCGTCTCCTGCGCCGGGTCGCGTCGGCAGGCACAACTCGGGGCGGTCCAGCCGGCGTTGGACGGATACGCCGTACCGGAGTTTCCCGGGCAACTGCCCCTGTTCTGACCTGAGACCTCTGACGGAGTGACAGCGGGCGGCGGGGCAGCGGTCGGTGGGCGTGGTGGTCGGTGGTGGCTCCGACCGTTCAACGGCCGGTGGCCCGCCTCAGTTCCCGGCCACCGACTTCACCGCGACCGACACCGGCTGCGATCCGCTGATCAGCTCCAGCGTCAGGCCGGTCGTCGCCGGAGTGTCCACCAACTCCGCGAGGACGGCTGCCACGTCGTCCCGCGGGATCATCCCGCGCCCGGTGTGCGCCTCCAGGCGGACCTGGCCGGTACCGGCGTCGTTCGTCAGCGAGCCGGGGCGCAGGATCGTCCAGTCCAGGGCCTTCTGGCGGGTCACGTACGCGTCGGCCTCGCCCTTGGCCCGCAGGTACGCGTCGAAGACGTCGTCGCCCTGGTGCGCGGGATCCGCGCCCATCGAGGACACGACCAGGAAGCGCCGTACGCCCGCGCGGACCGCCGCGTCCGCGAACAGCATCGCCGCGCCCTTGTCCACCGTCTCCTTACGGGCCGTGCCGCTGCCCGGGCCCGCGCCGGCCGCGAAGACGGCCGCGTCGGCTCCCTGGAGATGTGCCGCGACCTCCTCCACCGAGGCGGACTCCAGGTCGAGCAGGACCGGCTCGGCGCCGGCCGTCCGCAGAGCGTTGCCCTGCTCGGACTTGCGGATGATGCCCGCGACCTCTTCCCCGCGCGCGGAGAGCAGACGCTCCAGCCGCAGCGCGATCTGACCATGACCACCAGCGATGACAATGCGCATGAATCCGACCGTACGCCCGAAGAGGCGCATCCGCCGCACGGGTTAACCGGCATGGCCGGAGCGCGCCGGGCTCGCGCGCTCGGCCCTGCGCCGGGCGTGCACAGGCGGCATGGGGCGCGCGTCCGGAGCCGTGCGCCTGGCGGGCACGTACGCGCCCCGCGCACACTCGGACCGTTCGCGCCCGACCCTCTCGGCGGCAGCGCCGTGCACCCGCCTACGACAGTTCGCCGCGCCCCTGCCGCGGCAGCCCCAGCTCCGCTGCCGCCGCCGAGTTGCAGTACTCACGGACCGCGCTCGTGCGGGCGACCACGCGCCCCCGGTGGATCACGATCCGGCTGTAGGCCAGGGAGAGGGCGCCGGGGAGGCGGTCGCCGCGCACGGCCAGGAGGTCGGCGGGGAAGCCCGCCTCCACGCGCACCTCCGGCAGACCCAGGACCGCGCGGGCCGAGGTGCTCACGGCGTCGTAGGCCGCCTCTGGACGCAGGCCGTGGGTGGAGGCGAGCAGGTAGGCGGCCTCCAGGGGGTCACCGCGGCCGACCGGGTTGGAGACGTCGCGCAGGGCGCCGCTGCCGGCCGCCACCCGCACCCCGGCCGAGCGCAGCATCCGTACGGGAGGCGTGCTCCGGCGGTCGGCGGCGCAGCAGCCGCCCTGAGGCAGGCAGACCACGGTGACCCCGGCCGCCGCGAGTTGGTCGGCGGCGCGGGAGGCGACCTCGGAGGGCAGGCTCGCAAGCCCGGCGCACGGCCCGATCGCCACGCCGGGGCGCAGGCCCCCCGCCATGGCCGCGAGCCGGGACAGGCGAGCCGGGTCGGCGGCGTCCGTGTGCAGGTCCACCGGGCAGCCGTGCTCGGAGGCCATCTCCAGGACCGCCTCGACGTAGCCGGCGGGGTCGGGGTCCAGGTCGGGGCAGCCGCCCACCACGGCGGCGCCCATCTTCAGCGCGTCGCGCAGCATCGCGAGCCCGTCGGCCCCGGCCGCGCCGGTCAGCAGGCGCGGCGTCGCCACCGTCGTCAGCTCCGCGAGCCCGCGCAGCGACCGCCGCGCCTGGAGGACGGCGCCCAACGCGCCGAGGCCCTGGACGTCACCCACGCGCACGTGCGCGCGCACCGCCGTCGCCCCGTGCCCGAGCTGCAGCAGGGCCGCCTCCGTCGCCCGGCGCTGGACGTCGTCCGGGGCATACGACACCGGCCCGGGGCGCTCGGCGGACAGGGCGGTGTCGCCGTGGGCGTGCGGTTCGGCCGGGGCCGGCAGGAGCAGATAGCCGCTGAGATCCAGGCGTGTGGCGCCCGTACGGGCCGGTCCCGGCGCGAGGCTGCCGGTCGTGCCCACCGCCTCGATGCGCCCGCCGCCCAGCCGTACGTCCACGGTCCGGCCGTCGGTGAGCCGTGCCCCGCACAGCAGCAGGGCGACAGGGTCGGACGGCCCGGAGGAACCCGGGAAGTTCGACGGCTGGTGGGGCTGCGGCTGACTGTCGGGCATCGCGCTCCAGGGGCGGGGCCGGGGGGCTTGGGGCGGGCTCGCGTGAGGGCTGCGGGGGCGCTTTGCCCCCAAGATCACGCAGAGCGAGTCGAGCCTAGGGTGGCGAGCCGCGCGGGACGCGCAGGAGCGCAATAGTCGTACCGGTGTGGTCCGCCCATGGCAGTACAGATGTCGCCCGCCCGCGTGGCCCCCGCCTCTCCCGACGACGCAACGCGCGACGACGCCCAAGCGCGACCACACCCACGCGCGCGTGCCGCATCCCGACGGCGAGGCCCGGAGACGTCGGCGGGCTGATGACGCCCACGCGCGTGTGCCGGACTCTCCTCGTCATCGCCGTCCCACCCGTGAACTGCGTGGCGCCCACGCGCGCGTGCCCCGCCGAGCGCCCGCCGCGGGGACCTCGAACCAGCGCACCTGGGCCGGCACATCCGGGCCGGCGGACCGGGGCCGACGAACCCGAGCCCGCGAAGGCGGGCGCAATCGTGCGCGTGACTCCGACCCCGAACACCCTCCGTCGCCACCGCCCGAGGCGCGAGAAGCGTGGGGCGGAAGAGCCCGCACGGGTCCGCGGCCGCGCCTCTTCTGCGGCTCAGGAGGCGGCTGCGCGGGCTGAGATGAGGGCTGGGAGGGGCTGCCGGATACGGATTTGGGTGAACGGCGGCGGACCGTGTAATGTCTTCATCGCTCGCCCCAATAGCTCAGTCGGCAGAGCGTCTCCATGGTAAGGAGAAGGTCAACGGTTCGATTCCGTTTTGGGGCTCTGGTGTGAGAGGTTCCCGTCGAAAGGCGGGGCCCGATCGCATCATAGCGGTGTAGCTCAGTCGGTAGAGCAAGCGGCTCATAATCGCTGTGTCACCGGTTCAAGTCCGGTCACCGCTACTGACAGTAGCCGATTGCGGGGTCGGTCCTTCGATCGGCTACTCTTTCTTGCGTTGAATCAGTCCATCCGTTCGTCTTAGGAGCACTCACGTGGCTGCCACCGACGTCCGCCCGAAGATCACGCTGGCCTGCGTGGAGTGCAAGGAGCGGAACTACATCACCAAGAAGAACCGGCGTAACAACCCGGATCGTCTGGAGATGAAGAAGCACTGCCCGCGTTGCAACGCGCACACTGCGCACCGCGAAACGCGCTGATCAGGCTCGTATGCGAGGCCGTCCCCTTTCGAGGGGGCGGCCTCGCGTCGTTTCACCGGATCGCCGACCGGAAGATCCGGAATCCGGCTTGCCGCGTCCAGCTTGCCGGGTCCACGTCGTCCCCCGCGTATTCCCTGGCCGGTTACGGCTAGTTTTGGGGCCATCACAGCAGACTTCAGGAGGTGCCGGGCCATGGCGCTCGACCAGTCCTTCGTGGGACGGACCTACCCGCCCACCGCGCCCTACGAGGTGGGCCGGGAGAAGATCCGCGAGTTCGCCGAGGCGGTGGGAGAGGCCAACCCGGCGTTCACGGATCCGGAGGCCGCGAAGGCGTTCGGGTATTCCGATGTGATCGCCCCGCCCACGTTCGTGTTCTCGATCACGTTCCGGGCCGCGGGCCAGGTGATCGAGGACCCGCAGCTCGGCCTCGACTACAGCCGCGTGGTGCACGGCGACCAGAAGTTCGCCTACAGCCGCCCGGTGCGTGCCGGCGACCGGCTCACGGTCACCTCCACCATCGAGGCGATCAAGTCCCTCGCGGGCAACGACATCCTGGACATCCGCGGTGAGGTGCACGACGAGGCGGGCGAGCACGTCGTGACCGCCTGGACCAAGCTCGTGGCCCGCGCGGCCGAGGAGGCGTGAGGACCTGATGACGGCGAAGATCGCGTACGACGACGTCGAGGTCGGCACCGAGCTTCCGGCGCAGACCTTCCCCGTGACCCGCGCCACCCTCGTGCGTTACGCGGGCGCCTCCGGGGACTTCAACCCGATCCACTGGAACGAGAAGTTCGCCAAGGAGGTCGGGCTGCCGGACGTCATCGCGCACGGCATGTTCACGATGGCCGAGGCGGTCCGCGTGGTCACCGACTGGACCGGGGACCCGGGCGCGGTCGTGGAGTACGGCGTCCGCTTCACCAAGCCGGTCGTCGTGCCGAACGACGACAAGGGCGCCCTGATCGAGGTCAGCGGCAAGGTCGCGGCCAAGCTGGACGACAACACCGTCCGCGTGGACCTGACGGCGACCAGCGGTGGCCAGAAGGTGCTGGGGATGTCCCGGGCCGTCGTACGACTGGCGTGACGGCATACGTGACGCGCTGAGCCGGCCGGCGCGCAGTGCTGAGGTAAGGGGCGTCCCCCTGGAGGGGCGCCCCTTACGTGCGTTCCGCTCCGTGCATTCCGCGCGGGTCGCGATTGCCAAGTTAGTGATTGAGTACTAACTTAGCTGCCATGCCCAGGATGAGTGCGGAGGAGCGGCGCGAGAGCGTCATTCGCGCGGCGACCGCCGAGTTCGCGCGCGGTGGCTACCACGGCGCGACCACGGAGGCGATCGCCCGGCGGGTCGGGGTCTCGCAGCCGTATCTCTTCCGGCTCTTCCCGGGCAAGAAAGCGATCTTCCTCGCGGCGGCCGACCGCTGTGTGGAGGACACCATCCGCACCTTCGAGGAGGCCGCGAAGGGGCTGGAGGGCCAGGAGGCCCAGAGTGCCATGGCGAACGCGTACACCAGGGTCATCGCGGAGCGGCCCGAGCGGCTGATGATGCAGATGCAGATGTACGTCGCCGTGGCGGCGGCCGAGGCGGAGGGTGACCGCGAGTTCGGCGAGGGGGTGCGGGCCGGCTGGATGCGCCTATGGGACACCGTGCGCGCCGCGCTCGGCGCGGATGCCGACGGGACGACCGCCTTCATGGCGCACGGGATGCTCATCAACTGCCTGGTGGCCATGGGCTTCCCGGGCGGACACCGGGTGTGGGAGGGGATCTACGCGTCGGGCGAGTCCAAGGGCTGCCTGGAGGATTAGGGCGTCATGGACCGGGAAGACCGACGCTTTTTCATGGCCGCGAAAGTTAGTCATCAATAACTAACCGAATCGCTCTCTGGGGGAGAGATGTCACAGCAGAACGCGCCGAGCACAGGCCGCGGGGGAGCCGTCTGGGCCCTCGTGATCACCAGCGTCGCCGGATTCATGGCGGCCCTCGACAACCTCGTCGTCACCACCGCCCTGCCCTCCATCCGCAAGGATCTCGGCGGGGCGCTGGACGACCTCGAATGGACCGTGAGCGCCTACACGCTCACCTTCGCCGTCCTGCTGATGTTCGGCGCCGCGCTCGGTGACCGCTTCGGGCGCCGACGGCTCTTCATCGCCGGACTCACCGTCTTCACCGGCGCGTCCGCCGCCGCGGCCATGGCGCCCGGCATCGGCTCGCTGATCGCCGCCCGCGCGGTCCAGGGTGTCGGCGCGGCCGTGATGATGCCGCTCACGCTGACCCTGCTGACCGCGGCCGTGCCCGCCGCCCGGCGCGGGACGATGTACGGCATCTGGGGCGCCGTCAACGGCCTCGCCGTCGCCTCCGGGCCGCTCATCGGCGGCAGCCTCACCGAACACGTCTCCTGGCACTGGATCTTCTGGCTGAACGTGCCGCTGGGTCTCGCCGTGCTGCCGCTCGCCCGGCTGCGGCTCGCCGAGTCCTACGGCACCGGATCCCCGCTCGACGTCCCCGGCACGCTGCTGGCCAGCGGCGGGCTCTTCGGGGTCGTCTACGGCCTCGTCCGCGGGCCGGCCGACGGCTGGAGCGACGTCGTGGTGCTCACCGCGCTGTTCTCCGGCGCCGCCCTGCTGGCCGGCTTCGTGATCTACAGCTCCCGCGCGCAGCATCCGATGCTCCCCATGCGGCTGTTCCGCTCCCGCGCCTTCGCCGGGATCAACGCGGCCAGCCTGCTGATGTTCGTCGGGATGTTCGGCTCGATCTTCCTGCTCAGCCAGTACATGCAGGGCGTGCTCGGCTACTCGCCCACCGAGGCGGGCCTGCGGATGCTGCCGTGGACCGGTATGCCGATGCTGGTCGCGCCAGTCGCCGGAATCCTCTCCGACCGCATCGGTGGCCGTCCGGTCGTCGCCGCGGGCCTGTTCCTCCAGGCCGTCGGGCTCGGCTACATGGCCGTCGTGGCCACCGCGGACGCCTCCTACGCCGTCCAGCTGCCCGCCCTGATCGTCAGCGGGGTCGGCATGGCCCTGTACTTCGCTCCGGCCGCCAACCTCGTGATGTCCAGCGTCCACCCGCAGGAGCAGGGCATCGCCTCCGGCGCGAACAATGCGCTGCGCGAGGTGGGCGGTGCGCTCGGCATCGCCGTGATGTCGTCGATCTTCTCCACGCGGGGCGGTTACGGGAGTGCGCAGAGCTTCGTGGACGGCCTGCGGCCCGCCCTGGTCACCGGCTCGGCGGTGGTCGCCGTCGCCGCGCTGGCGGCTCTGGTGATCCCGGCGCGCCGCGGTGTCGTCCCGGCCGGCCCGGAGGACGAGCGGGCGCTCGACCGCGCCCAGGGGCCCACCTCCGGCGAAGCCGCCGCGCTGGAGACCACCGCCCGCTGATCAGGGAACTCGCCCGTGGTGCCCGTTCTCCCCCGGACCCCTGCGACCGTTCCGCCGCGGGCACGCGCGTGTGCGTGTGCGTGCGTGCCGGTCGCTGAGCGTGGCCGACGGCCGGGCGTGGCGCAGTCGGACGAGGGCCACGCGCGCGTTGCCTGCACGCGCCGTGGCCGGATCCGCGGGGCCGGCGTGTGCCGGACGGGGCGGCGTCCGGTGAGGCGGGCTGGGGGACCGCGTGCGTGACGGGCTGTCCGAGGCGTCTCGTAGTCTTGGGGCCGTGCAGGTACTCCACGACGCCCCCCTTGCCCCGCTGACCACGTTCCGGCTGGGCGGTCCCGCGACGCGGCTGGTGACCGCCGAGACCGACGCCGAGGTGATCGACGCCGTCCGCGAGGCTGACGACAGCGGGACCCCGCTGCTGATCGTCGGCGGCGGGTCGAACCTGGTCATCGGCGACAAGGGCTTCGACGGCACCGCCCTGCGCATCGCCACGCGCGGTGCCGAACTGCGCGGTACGACGCTGGAGCTGGCCGCCGGCGAGGTGTGGACGGACGCCGTGGCCCGCACGGTCGAGGCCGGGCTCGCCGGGATCGAGTGCCTGGCCGGCATCCCGGGCTCCGCGGGCGCCACGCCGATCCAGAACGTGGGCGCCTACGGCCAGGAGGTGTCCTCCACCATCACCGAGGTGATCGCCTACGACCGGCGTGCGGGCGAGACGGTCACGCTGACGAGCGAGGAGTGCGGCTTCTCGTACCGCCACAGCCGTTTCAAGGCCGACCCCGCGCGTTACGTCGTCCTGCGCGTCCGCTTCGGGCTGGAGGACGCGGGCGGGCTGTCGGCGCCGGTCAAGTACGCGGAGGCGGCGCGGGCGCTCGGCGTGGCGCCCGGTGACCGGGTGCCGCTGGCCGACGCCCGCGAGACCGTGCTGAAGCTGCGCGCCGGCAAGGGCATGGTGCTCGACCCCGAGGACCACGACACCTGGTCGGCCGGGTCCTTCTTCACCAACCCGATCCTCACCGACGAGCAGTTCGCCGCGTTCCACGCGTGCGCGTGCGAGCGGCTGGGGGAGGGCGTCGAGCCGCCCGCCTATCCGGCGGGTGAGGGCCGCACGAAGACCTCCGCGGCCTGGCTGATCGACAAGGCGGGCTTCACCAAGGGCTACGGCACCGGGCCCGCCCGCATCTCCACCAAGCACACCCTGGCCCTCACCAACCGGGGCGCGGCCACCACAGAGGACCTGCTGGCGCTGGCCCGCGAGGTCGTCGCCGGTGTCCGCGAGGCCTTCGGGATCACCCTCGTCAACGAACCGGTGACCGTGGGTGTCAGCCTCTAGCACGGCGGTTCAGTAGGCCACGCCCACTCCCTGCTTCACCGTCCGCTCTTCGTCGATCATCGACAGCATCGCGTGCGCGACGTCCGCGCGCGCGATGAAGCGGCCGGCCCGCGGGAAGCCGCCGACGACCGTGCGGTAACGACCGGTGAGCGGCTTGTCCTGGAGGCGCGGGGGCCGCACGGAGGTCCAGTCCGTGCCACTGCGGGCCAGCTCGGCCTCCATCTCGGTGAGGTCGGCGTAGACGTCCTTGAGGACGGCCTTCACCACCCCGCGCACGGTCCGGTCCAGGGCGCCGTCGCCCTCGGGCGCGGGGCCGACCGGACCGGCGCTGACCACCAGCAGCCGCCGTACGCCCTCGGCCTCCATGGCGCGCAGCACCGTGCGGGTCAGCCGGGTGGCGACCCCGGCGTCCTTGCGGCTGCGCGCGCCCAGGCCGGACAGGACGGCGTCCCGGCCTGCGACGGCGGCACGCACGCCCTCCGGGTCGCTCAGGTCGGCCTGGAACACGTCCAGCGCGCCACCCCTGACGGCTGTGACATCGAACCGGGACGGATCGCGGACCACGGCGGTGACCCGGTGGCCGGCGTCGAGTGCCTGGCGGACGATCTCCCGGCCGATGCCTCCGGTGGCGCCGAAAACGGTGAGGTTCATGAGTGCTGCCCCCGTACTCGGGATGGGTGGGTGAGTGTTCACTCACCCCTGCTCCCTCTAGAGTGGGTAAACACTCACCCACCCGTCAAGCCCGATTGGACGCCTCATGGAGCCAGAGCCGAAGCCCGCGCGCGTGCGCATCCTCGACGCCGCACACGAGCTGATGCTCACCGTCGGGCTCGCCCGCGCCACCACCAAGGAGATCGCCCGCGCGGCAGGCTGCTCGGAAGCGGCTCTCTACAAGTACTTCGACAGCAAGGAAGAGCTGTTCGTCCAGGTGCTCAAGGAGCGGCTGCCCCGTCTCACGCCGCTGCTCGGCGGCCTCGCCGCCGCACCGGGACAGGCCACCCTGGAGGCCAACCTCACCGAGATCGCGCGCCAGGCCGCCCTCTTCTACGAGCAGAGCTTCCCGATCGCCGCCTCCCTGTACGCCGAACCGCAGCTCAAGGAGCGCCATTTCGAGGCGCTGCGCGAGCTCGGCTCGGGCCCGCACCGGCCGATCCGGGACCTGGACGCCTACCTGCGCGCCGAGCAGGCCGCGGGCCGCGTCCGCGCGGACGCCGACACCTTTGCGGCCGCCTCCCTGCTGCTGGGCGCCTGCGCGCAGCGCGCCTTCGCCTACGACGCCACCGACACCGGGAAGCGGCCGCCGGTCGACGCCTTCGCCGCGCGGCTCGCGAAGACCCTGCTGGGCGGAATCTCCGCTGCGCCGCTCTCCGCGTGAGCCGCACGCTGGGGCCCTCCGCCCCCTGCGCCCACACCTCGCTGCGCGCCCCGAGCCCATCGGGCACCTGCTCGGCGACCACGACGGACTGAGCCGGCCGGCGGGCCTGTTCGACCTCGCCCTGGTCCACCACCGGCTCGGCCTGCGCCCCAGCCGGTGGCCCGAACTGCGCCGCAAGCTGTGCGGAGGCACCCCGCTGACCGTCCGCACCGACGAGGCCCGCACCGCGCGGGACGCCGCCGCCTGGCGCGCGCGTCCGGACCGCGCAGGCTTCCGGGACGAACTGCGGCACGCCACGCACGCGCGTACGTTCTTCCTCTTCGGCAGGGACGTGTTCGCCGAGACGGCCGTCTGGTTCGCCCACGCGGCGGGCAACGGGCCGCACCAGAAGGGTGCCGCCCCGGTGCCGGTCCAGCCGCCCGGCGGCGGACACTGCGTCGACGTGCTCGTCTGCTCCAAGCCCCATCCGCCCTACGCCCGCTTCAGGCGGCCGGGCGCACCAGCCACTCGTCCACGCCGGTCAGCAGCCGCGCCTTGACGTCCTTCGGGGCGGCCGAACCGCGCACCGACTGACGCGCCAGCTCGGCGAGTTCGGCGTCCGAGAAGCCGTGGACGTGCCGGGCGATCTCGTACTGGGCGGCCAGCCGCGAGCCGAACAGCAGCGGGTCGTCGGCGCCGAGCGCCATCGGGACGCCCGCCTCGAAGAACGTGCGCAGCGGCACGTCCTCGGGCTTCTCGTACACGCCGAGCGCCACGTTGGACGCCGGGCACACCTCGCAGGTCACCTGCCGGTCCGCCAGACGCTTCAGCAGCCGCGGGTCCTCCGCCGCGCGGACGCCGTGCCCGATCCGATGGGCGTGCAGGTCGTCCAGGCAGTCGCGCACCGAGGCCGGGCCGGTCAGCTCGCCGCCGTGCGGGGCCGACAGCAGGCCGCCCTCGCGCGCGATGTGGAAAGCCCGGTCGAAGTCGCGCGCCATGCCGCGCCGCTCGTCGTTGGAGAGCCCGAAGCCGACCACGCCCCGGTCCGCGTACCGCACCGCCAGCCGGGCCAGGGTGCGCGCGTCCAGCGGATGCTTCATCCGGTTGGCGGCGACCAGGACGCGCATGCCGAGCCCGGTCTCCCGGGCGGTGGTGTCGACCGCGTCCAGGATGATCTCCAGGGTCGGGATCAGGCCGCCCATCCGGGGCGCGTACGACGTCGGGTCCACCTGGATCTCCAGCCAGCCCGAGCCGTCCTTCAGATCCTCCTCGGCGGCCTCGCGGACGAGGCGCTGGATGTCCTCCGGCTCTTGCAGGCAGGAGCGCGCCGCGTCGTACAGACGCTGGAAACGGAACCAGCCGCGCTCGTCCGTGGCCCGCAGTCTCGGCGGCTCGCCGCTGGTCAGCGCGCCCGTCAGGGCGTCGGGCAGACGGACGCCGTACTTGTCGGCCAGTTCCAGCACGGTGGCCGGTCGCATCGAGCCGGTGAAGTGCAGGTGCAGATGGGCTTTCGGCAGCTCAGAGAGATCACGTACACGCTCCATTCCAGGATCCTGCCGTACGTCCCCGAACTCCCGGAAGTCGTTTCCCTGAACGTGGTCTTGCTCGCACACAGAAGCGGGCCGTCTCCCCGCAGGGAAACGGCCCGCACGCGCGCGTAGTGAACCAGGAACTAGTCCCGGGCCTCCGCCAGCAACTTCTGCAGCCGGCTCACGCCCTCGACGAGGTCCTCGTCACCG
Source organism: Streptomyces sp. NPDC025793 (assembly GCF_055558375.1). Lineage (NCBI taxonomy): Bacteria > Bacillati > Actinomycetota > Actinomycetes > Kitasatosporales > Streptomycetaceae > Streptomyces > Streptomyces sp. NPDC025793. Next base: position 76,091 of record NZ_JBVHMR010000022.1, read on the forward strand.
AGTGCGTACGACAGCCGCAGGTAGCCCGGCGTGCCGAAGGCCTCGCCCGGGACGACCGCGACCTCGGCCTCCTCCAGGATCAGCGCGGCCAGCTCGACCGTGTTCTGCGGGCGCTTGCCGCGGATCTCCTTGCCGAGGAGGGCCTTGACCGACGGGTACGCGTAGAAGGCGCCCTCGGGCTCGGGGCAGAGCACGCCGTCGATCTCGTTGAGCATCCGCACGATCGTCCTGCGGCGCCGGTCGAAGGCCTCGCGCATCTTCGCGACGGCCGTGAGGTCACCGGAGACGGCGGCCAGCGCGGCCACCTGGGCCACGTTGGAGACGTTCGAGGTGGCGTGCGACTGGAGGTTCGTCGCGGCCTTGACGACGTCCTTCGGGCCGATGACCCAGCCCACGCGCCAGCCGGTCATGGCGTACGTCTTCGCGACGCCGTTGACCACGATGCACTTGTCGCGCAGCTCGGGCAGGAGCGCCGGCAGGGAGGTGAATTCCGCGTCGCCGTAGACGAGGTGCTCGTAGATCTCGTCCGTGAGCACCCACAGGCCGTGCTCGTGGGCCCAGCGGCCGATCGCCTCGGCCTGCTCGCGGCTGTAGACCGCGCCGGTCGGGTTGGACGGCGAGACGAAGAGGACGACCTTGGTCCGCTCCGTGCGCGCCGCCTCCAGCTGCTCCACGCCGACGCGGTAGCCGGTGGTCTCGTCGGCCACGACCTCGACCGGGACACCGCCCGCGAGGCGGATCGACTCGGGGTACGTCGTCCAGTACGGGGCCGGGACGATGACCTCGTCGCCCGGGTCGAGGATCGCCGCGAACGCCTCGTAGATGGCCTGCTTGCCGCCGTTGGTCACCAGGATCTCGGAGACCTCGGGCTCGTAGCCGGAGTCGCGCAGCGTCTTCGCGGCGATGGCGGCCTTCAGCTCGGGCAGGCCGCCGGCCGGCGTGTAGCGGTGGTACTTGGGGTTCTTGCAGGCCTCGACGGCCGCCTCGACGATGTAGTCCGGGGTCGGGAAGTCGGGCTCGCCGGCGCCGAAGCCGATCACCGGACGCCCGGCGGCCTTCAGGGCCTTGGCCTTGGCGTCCACGGCGAGGGTGGCGGACTCGGAGATCGCGCCGACTCGGGCGGAGACCCGGCGCTCGGTGGGAGGGGTTGCAGCGCTCATGCGGCCCATCGTTCCAGACCGGAAATGTCCCCGGCACACGGGTTTCACAGACTGAACAGCCAGGGGGTGGCAGGTGAACACGGATCCGAATCCGGGGCCTGTTCGCTCTCCGGCCAGGACGATCTTCGGCCGCACCGCCCCGGACGGGCACTTTCTGTTCGACGCCGGGCCGTTGACCACGTACACTCTCTCCTCGTTGGCCTTCAGCAGCCGCCGTCGGCACCGGTGCACACCGAGCACCCGGTCGGATGCGGTACGTTGGGGGGCACACAAAGGGTCGTAGCTCAATTGGTAGAGCACCGGTCTCCAAAACCGGCGGTTGGGGGTTCAAGTCCCTCCGGCCCTGCTACACACACCGCCAGGATGTGTGCGCATGTACGTTCAGTAATGCACCGCCGTGCGGCTCCAGAAACCGGGTGCGGCACGGCCATGACCCGGGACCAGGTGAGGACGCATGACGGACGCCGTGGGCTCCATCGACATGCCTGACGCCCAGGACGAGGTGTCCGAGTCCAAGAAGAAGGCCCGCAAGGGCGGCAAGCGCGCCAAGAAGGGCCCGCTGAAGCGCCTCGCCACCTTCTACCGCCAGATCGTCGCGGAACTCCGCAAGGTCGTCTGGCCGACTCGCAACCAGCTGACGTCGTACACCACTGTGGTGATCTTCTTCGTCGCCATCATGATCGCCCTGGTGACCGTGATTGACTATGGGCTCAACCACGCGGCCAAGTACGTCTTCGGCTGAGCCAAGAGCGAAGGGCGCCGTGGTACCGGCGCCCGTTTTCGCATGTTCCACCCCTATGTATCCAGGAAGAAGCAGCCACCGTGTCTGACCAGAACCTGAACGACGCCATCGAGTCGCACGGGCAGGAAGCCGAGTCCGTGGAAGACGAGCTCGACATCGTCGAAGGTGCGGACGAGGACCTGGACGAGGTCGAGGCTGCCGACGACGAGGCGGGCGAGCCGGCCGAGGAGGCCGCGCTGCACGTCGAGGACGAGGACGCCGAAGCGGCGGAGGACGCCGAAGAGGCTGTCGCGGAGGCCGCGGAGGAGGAGCCGGCCGCGCCGGTCGACCCCGTCGAGGCCCTGCGCGAGGAGCTGCGCACCCTGCCCGGTGAGTGGTACGTCATCCACACCTACGCCGGTTACGAGAACCGCGTGAAGACCAACCTGGAGCAGCGCGCCGTCTCGCTGAACGTCGAGGACTACATCTTCCAGGCCGAGGTGCCGCAGGAAGAGGTCGTCCAGATCAAGAACGGCGACCGCAAGACGATCAAGCAGAACAAGCTGCCGGGTTACGTCCTGGTCCGCATGGACCTGACCAACGAGTCCTGGGGCGTCGTCCGCAACACCCCGGGCGTCACCGGCTTCGTCGGCAACGCCTACGACCCGTACCCGCTGACCCTGGACGAGATCGTCAAGATGCTCGCCCCGGAGGCCGAGGAGAAGGCCGCCCGCGAGGCCGCCGAGGCCGAGGGCAAGCCCGCCCCGCAGCGCAAGGTCGAGGTCCAGGTGCTGGACTTCGAGGTCGGCGACTCGGTCACCGTCACCGACGGCCCGTTCGCCACGCTCCAGGCGACCATCAACGAGATCAACCCCGACTCCAAGAAGGTCAAGGGTCTGGTGGAGATCTTCGGTCGCGAGACGCCGGTCGAGCTGTCCTTCGACCAGATCCAGAAGAACTAGTTCCCTCTGGAGCCACCGCTTCCGAGCAGGTCAGGCAGGCTGTCTCAGCCCGTCTGACCTGCTCGGTTTTAAGCCGCGCATCTATACCCGTTATCGTTGTGCGGTATGCCTGCGTCAGGACTCGGTCCGCGCGCGGGCATGGACCCGAATCGAAAGGACCCGGAGAGTAATGCCTCCCAAGAAGAAGAAGGTCACGGGGCTCATCAAGCTCCAGATCAACGCCGGTGCGGCGAACCCGGCCCCGCCGGTCGGCCCCGCGCTCGGTCAGCACGGCGTCAACATCATGGAGTTCTGCAAGGCGTACAACGCCGCGACCGAGTCGCAGCGTGGCTGGGTGATCCCGGTGGAGATCACGGTCTACGAGGACCGCTCCTTCACCTTCGTCACCAAGACGCCGCCGGCCGCGAAGATGATCCTCAAGGCCGCTGGTGTCGAGAAGGGCTCCGGCGAGCCGCACAAGACCAAGGTCGCCAAGATCACCGAGGCGCAGGTCCGCGAGATCGCCACGACCAAGATGCCCGACCTCAACGCCAACGACCTGGACGCCGCGTCGAAGATCATCGCCGGCACCGCCCGTTCCATGGGCATCACGGTCGAGGGCTGACCTCACCCCCCAGCAGTCATGCGGCCGTAGCCGGTCGCACGTGGCAGGGCCTGCTCGGCCCAGGGACCACGACTCCTTTCAGAACACACAGGAGCAAGTTGTGAGCAAGCGCAGCAAGGCTCTCCGCGCTGCGGACGCCAAGGTCGACCGGGAGAAGCTGTACGCCCCGCTCGAGGCCGTCCGTCTCGCCAAGGAGACCTCCACGACCAAGTTCGACGCCACCGTCGAGGTCGCCTTCCGTCTGGGTGTCGACCCGCGCAAGGCCGACCAGATGGTCCGTGGCACCGTGAACCTTCCGCACGGCACCGGTAAGACCGCCCGGGTCCTGGTCTTCGCGACCGGTGACCGTGCCGAGGCCGCGCGTGCCGCGGGCGCCGACATCGTCGGTGCCGACGAGCTGATCGACGAGGTGGCGAAGGGCCGTCTGGACTTCGACGCCGTCGTCGCCACCCCGGACCTCATGGGCAAGGTCGGCCGCCTCGGCCGCGTCCTCGGCCCGCGTGGTCTGATGCCGAACCCGAAGACCGGCACCGTGACCCCGGACACCGCCAAGGCCGTGACCGAGATCAAGGGCGGCAAGATCGAGTTCCGCGTCGACAAGCACTCGAACCTGCACTTCATCATCGGCAAGGCGTCCTTCGACGACGCCAAGCTGGTGGAGAACTACGGCGCCGCTCTGGAGGAGATCCTCCGTCTGAAGCCGTCCGCCGCCAAGGGTCGCTACATCAAGAAGGCCGCGGTCAGCACCACCATGGGCCCCGGCATCCAGCTCGACCCGAACCGCACCCGCAACCTCCTCGTCGAGGAGGACCCGGCCGCCGTCTGAGCCTTGCGCTCACCCCGGTAGCCGCGTCAGGGACGCGTGAAGCAGAGGGCGGGCCCCGCAACCTTCCAGGTGCGGGGCCCGTCCTTTCTCTGTGCAGCCTGTCGCACGGCTGTCAGTGCCCTGGGCTACCGTGCGGGGCACACGACTCATGGGGGTGGGACCAGATGAAGAGCACGACCGTCCGCCGTACGGCCCTTTCCGTAGCGGCGGCCGCCGCACTGACGTCCGTGGCGGCCTGCGGCTCCTCCGCCGGCTCGGGCAAGAGCGACAAGGCGTCCGGCGGCGGCACGATCCACGTCAGCCCCATCGCCGCCGTGCTGCGCGCCGCCGAGCAGTCCACCGACAAGGCGGACTCGGCCAAGGTGCGCTCCACGATGTCCATCGGCGACGTGATGTCGGCGTCGTCGACCGGGTCCCTGCGCTGGGGCGACGGCCTCCGCGGCGACCTGACCATCACCTACACCGGCGGACAGCTGGCCGAGGCCATGCGCAAGAGCGGTGCGGCCCCGTCGATGCAGGCCCGCTATCTGCCGGACGCCTACTACGTGAACATGGGCGACGCGTCCGCTCAGCGCATGGGCGGCAAGCACTGGCTCAAGTACTCGTACGACGACCTCGCCAAGTTCGGCGGCGCCTCCGGGGCGTACATGAAGGACCAGGTCCGGACCTCCACGCCGAACTCCTCCGTGCAGATGCTGCTGGCCTCCGGCGATGTGAAGAAGGTGGGCGAGGAGTCGGTCTCCGGCACCCATGCCACGCATTACTCGGGCACGGTGAACGTCGCCGACCTCGCGGGCAGGAGCAGCAGCCTCACCGCGGACCAGATGGCGGGCCTGAAGGCCCAGCTCAACACGGCGGGGATCACCACCGAGACCATCGACATCTGGATCAACGACCAGAACCTGCTGGTGAAGAAGACCGAGAAGGCGCACACGGCCAAGGGCGCCCTGACCAACACCGCCTACTACAGCGACTACGGCGTGCAGGTCTCCGCCGAGGCGCCCCCGGCCGGCGACACCAAGGACTTCAAGGACCTGCTGAAGTCCCTCGGCACCTCCGGCACGGGGAACGTGGCGAGCGGCTCCGCCGGCGCCTCCTGAAGCCTCTGACCGGACGGGCGGGCCGCCGGATTTGCTCCCGTGCGGCCCGTTCCCGTACTCTCTTCCCGAAGCCAAAGACCGCTGGTCGTTGCCGTGCGCTCCCACGAGGGCGCGGTGGCCGAAGGATCCGCTGAAAAGTGGACGACCCGCGCAGGTGTCAGTGGAAGAACTCCCGGAGTGTGCGCCCCGCGCGTATGCGGCCGGTCGAGTCCGCCCCGAGCGCCTGCGCCGGGGCGTTTCGTTTACCCAGTCCTCCTTCGGGTCCGCGCGGTCAGAATCACCCGGAAGGAGGCCGAGGCTCTATGGCGAGGCCCGACAAGGCTGCCGCGGTTGCCGAGCTGACGGACAAGTTCCGCAGCTCCAACGCCGCCGTGCTGACCGAGTACCGCGGTCTCACCGTGGCGCAGCTCAAGACGCTGCGCCGGTCGCTCGGTGAGAACGCCCAGTACGCCGTGGTGAAGAACACGCTGACCAAGATTGCGGCCAACGAGGCCGGGATCACGCTGGACGACCAGCTCTTCGCTGGTCCGACGGCTGTCGCCTTCGTCACCGGTGACCCGGTGGAGTCGGCGAAGGGTCTCCGTGACTTCGCCAAGGACAACCCGAATCTCGTCATCAAGGGCGGTGTCCTTGACGGCAAGGCGATGACCGCCGACGAGATCAAGAAGCTTGCGGACCTCGAGTCCCGCGAGGTTCTGCTCTCCAAGCTGGCGGGTGCCTTCAAGGGCAAGCAGTCCCAGGCTGCTCAGCTCTTCCAGGCGCTTCCCTCGAAGCTCGTCCGCACCGTGGACGCTCTTCGCGCCAAGCAGGACGAGCAGGGCGGTGCCGAGTAATTCGGCTCGCATCATGACCGCCGCCTGAGGCAGCGGTCGTAGCGGGCCGAACGTACGCCCGCCATTCATGTACATCCGGCACCTGCCGATTGAGTGGAAGGAAAGCCATCATGGCTCTCACCCAGGACGAACTGCTCGCCGAGTTCGAGGGCATGACCCTCATCCAGCTCTCCGAGTTCGTGAAGGCGTTCGAGGAGAAGTTCGACGTCACCGCCGCCGCCGCGGTCGCCGTCGCGGGCCCGGCCGGCCCGGCCGCCCCCGCCGAGGCCGCTGAGGAGCAGGACGAGTTCGACGTCATCCTCACGGGCGCCGGCGAGAAGAAGATCCAGGTCATCAAGGTCGTGCGCGAGCTCACCTCCCTGGGCCTCAAGGAGGCCAAGGACCTGGTCGACGGCACCCCGAAGCCGGTCCTCGAGAAGGTCAACAAGGAGGCCGCTGACAAGGCCGCCGAGGCCCTCAAGGGCGCCGGTGCCTCCGTCGAGGTCAAGTAAGACCTTCCGGGTCCTCAAGGACTCGAACGCGCGCTGACCGCAGCCCTGTGGCGCCGTAAAAAGCGCCTCCTGGGGCTGTAACGCGAACGCACCGAAGAGCGATCATCCATCCGGGTGGTCGCTCTTCGGCGTTCCCGGCGGGCCCGACCACGGTTGCCTTGCACTCGCGACGGCGAGGGGTATGGTGATCTTCGTCGTGTCTCCGGACCGTCCGCGGACCGCCCGCTTCGGACTGGGGGGCCTTGACGAACCGCACGCAGCGCGCAATTCTCAGGACGCGTCGTCACAAGGATCCGAATCCGAGGCATGGATCGACGACGAAGAGGGCAGTATCAACGTGCGTTGAGGGCAGCATGCCGAGGGCGTTGACGAAGGCGTTGAGAACAACGAGAGTCGCAAGGGTCTCAGCAACCCGGGACTGGACATCAGTGTGCCAAGTGGCTACACTGACCCTTTGCGCTGCCTGTTAGCTGTCCCCTGCCCGTCACCAGGGGTCTGCCCTCAATCGAGCATCGACGACAAAAGCACCCTTGACCTGGGCTTCTGTCTCTGTGCGTGGGAGAGGGGCCGGCACGCGCGTAGTGAGTCCGAGCCCTCGGAAGGACCCCCTCTTGGCCGCCTCGCGCAATGCCTCGACCGCGAATACGAACAACGGCGCCAGCACCGCCCCGCTGCGCATCTCCTTTGCAAAGATCAAGGAGCCTCTCGAGGTTCCGAACCTGCTCGCGCTGCAGACCGAGAGCTTTGACTGGCTGCTCGGCAACACCGCCTGGCAGAGTCGGGTCGAGGAGGCTCTGGAGAACGGTCAGGACGTCCCCACCAAGTCCGGTCTGGAGGAGATCTTCGAGGAGATCTCCCCGATCGAGGACTTCTCCGGGTCGATGTCCCTGACGTTCCGGGACCACCGCTTCGAGCCGCCGAAGAACTCCATCGACGAGTGCAAGGAGCGCGACTTCACGTACGCCGCCCCGCTCTTCGTCACCGCCGAGTTCACCAACAACGAGACCGGTGAGATCAAGTCCCAGACGGTCTTCATGGGCGACTTCCCGCTCATGACGAACAAGGGCACCTTCGTCATCAACGGCACCGAGCGTGTCGTGGTGTCCCAGCTGGTCCGTTCCCCCGGTGTCTACTTCGACTCCTCCATCGACAAGACGTCCGACAAGGACATCTTCTCCGCCAAGATCATCCCGTCCCGGGGTGCCTGGCTGGAGATGGAGATCGACAAGCGCGACATGGTCGGTGTCCGTATCGACCGCAAGCGCAAGCAGTCGGTCACCGTGCTGCTGAAGGCTCTCGGCTGGACGACCGAGCAGATCCTCGAGGAGTTCGGCGAGTACGAGTCCATGCGCGCCACCCTGGAGAAGGACCACACCCAGGGCCAGGACGACGCGCTGCTCGACATCTACCGCAAGCTGCGTCCGGGCGAGCCCCCCACGCGCGAGGCCGCGCAGACGCTGCTGGAGAACCTCTACTTCAACCCGAAGCGCTACGACCTCGCCAAGGTCGGCCGCTACAAGGTGAACAAGAAGCTCGGCGCGGACGAGCCGCTGGACGCCGGCGTGCTCACCACCGACGACGTCATCGCCACCATCAAGTACCTGGTGAAGCTGCACGCCGGTGAGACCGAGACGACCGGCGAGTCCGGCCGCACGATCATGGTCGAGACCGACGACATCGACCACTTCGGCAACCGTCGTATCCGCAGCGTCGGCGAGCTCATCCAGAACCAGGTCCGTACGGGTCTCGCCCGTATGGAGCGTGTCGTGCGCGAGCGCATGACCACCCAGGACGTCGAGGCGATCACGCCGCAGACCCTGATCAACATCCGCCCGGTGGTGGCGTCGATCAAGGAGTTCTTCGGTACGTCGCAGCTGTCCCAGTTCATGGACCAGAACAACCCGCTGTCGGGGCTGACGCACAAGCGTCGTCTGAACGCCCTCGGCCCGGGTGGTCTCTCCCGTGAGCGGGCCGGCTTCGAGGTCCGTGACGTGCACCCGTCGCACTACGGCCGCATGTGCCCGATCGAGACGCCCGAAGGCCCGAACATCGGTCTGATCGGCTCGCTCGCCTCCTACGGCCGCGTCAACGCGTTCGGTTTCGTCGAGACCCCGTACCGCAAGGTCGACGAGCACGGTGTGGTCACCGACGAGGTGGACTACCTGACCGCCGACGAGGAGGACCGCTTCGTCATCGCGCAGGCCAACGCGCCGCTGAACGAGGAGATGCGGTTCGCCGAGGCCCGTGTCCTGGTCCGCCGCCGCGGCGGCGAGGTCGACTACGTCGCCCCCGAGGACGTGGACTACATGGATGTCTCGCCGCGCCAGATGGTGTCGGTCGCGACCGCCATGATCCCCTTCCTGGAGCACGACGACGCCAACCGTGCCCTCATGGGCGCGAACATGATGCGTCAGGCCGTACCACTGATCAAGTCCGAGTCCCCGCTCGTCGGCACCGGCATGGAGTACCGCTCCGCCGTCGACGCCGGCGACGTGGTCAAGGCCGAGAAGGACGGTGTGGTCCAGGAGGTCTCCGCGGACTACATCACCACCGCCAACGACGACGGCACGTACATCACGTACCGCCTGGCCAAGTTCTCCCGGTCCAACCAGGGCACCTCGGTCAACCAGAAGGTCATCGTCAACGAGGGCGACCGCGTCATCGAGGGCCAGGTCCTCGCCGACGGTCCGGCCACCCAGAACGGCGAGATGGCCCTCGGCAAGAACCTGCTCGTGGCGTTCATGCCGTGGGAGGGTCACAACTACGAGGACGCGATCATCCTGTCGCAGCGCCTCGTGCAGGACGACGTCCTCTCCTCGATCCACATCGAGGAGCACGAGGTCGACGCCCGTGACACCAAGCTCGGCCCCGAGGAGATCACCCGGGACATCCCGAACGTCTCCGAGGAGGTCCTCGCCGACCTCGACGAGCGCGGCATCATCCGCATCGGTGCCGAGGTCATCGCCGGTGACATCCTCGTCGGCAAGGTGACCCCGAAGGGTGAGACCGAGCTGACCCCCGAGGAGCGCCTGCTGCGCGCGATCTTCGGTGAGAAGGCCCGTGAGGTCCGTGACACCTCGCTGAAGGTGCCGCACGGCGAGACCGGCAAGGTCATCGGCGTGCGCGTCTTCGACCGCGAGGAGGGCGACGAGCTGCCGCCGGGCGTGAACCAGCTGGTCCGCGTCTACGTCGCGCAGAAGCGCAAGATCACGGACGGTGACAAGCTCGCCGGCCGGCACGGCAACAAGGGTGTCATCTCCAAGATCCTGCCGATCGAGGACATGCCGTTCCTGGAGGACGGCACCCCGGTCGACATCATCCTGAACCCGCTCGGTGTCCCGTCCCGAATGAACCCGGGACAGGTCCTGGAGATCCACCTCGGCTGGCTCGCCAGCCGTGGCTGGGACGTCTCCGGCCTCGCGGACGAGTGGGCCCAGCGCCTCCAGGCCATCGGCGCCGACCAGGTCGCCCCGCGCACCAACGTCGCGACCCCGGTCTTCGACGGTGCCCGCGAGGACGAGCTGGCGGGTCTGCTGCAGCACACCATCCCGAACCGCGACGGCGAGCGCATGGTGCTCCCGTCCGGCAAGGCGCGGCTGTTCGACGGCCGTAGCGGTGAGCCGTTCCCGGACCCGATCTCGGTCGGCTACATGTACATCCTCAAGCTGCACCACCTGGTCGACGACAAGCTGCACGCCCGCTCGACCGGCCCGTACTCGATGATCACCCAGCAGCCGCTGGGTGGTAAGGCGCAGTTCGGCGGCCAGCGCTTCGGCGAGATGGAGGTGTGGGCGCTGGAGGCTTACGGCGCCGCGTACGCCCTCCAGGAGCTGCTGACCATCAAGTCCGACGACGTCACCGGCCGCGTGAAGGTCTACGAGGCCATCGTCAAGGGTGAGAACATCCCCGAGCCCGGCATCCCCGAGTCCTTCAAGGTGCTCATCAAGGAGATGCAGTCGCTCTGCCTGAACGTGGAGGTGCTGTCCAGCGACGGTATGTCCATCGAGATGCGCGACACCGATGAGGACGTCTTCCGCGCTGCGGAGGAGCTCGGTATCGACCTGTCCCGGCGCGAGCCGAGCAGCGTCGAAGAGGTCTGACGGGAGTCCGGCAGGGGCCTCGCCGATGAGTGAGGCCCCCGCCGACCCCCAGGCCCCCGTTTCAGACCACAGACTTACGACCCTGAGAGGGATTGACGCATAGTGCTCGACGTCAACTTCTTCGACGAGCTCCGGATCGGCCTGGCCACCGCTGACGACATCCGTCAGTGGAGCCACGGCGAGGTCAAGAAGCCCGAGACCATCAACTACCGCACCCTGAAGCCCGAAAAGGACGGACTCTTCTGCGAGAAGATCTTCGGTCCGACCCGGGACTGGGAGTGCTACTGCGGCAAGTACAAGCGCGTCCGCTTCAAGGGCATCATCTGCGAGCGCTGTGGCGTCGAGGTCACGCGCGCCAAGGTGCGCCGTGAGCGGATGGGCCACATCGAGCTGGCCGCCCCCGTCACCCACATCTGGTACTTCAAGGGCGTCCCGTCCCGGCTGGGCTACCTGCTGGACCTCGCCCCGAAGGACCTGGAGAAGGTCATCTACTTCGCGGCGTACATGATCACGTACGTCGACGAGGAGCGCCGCACCCGCGACCTGCCCTCCCTGGAGGCGCACGTCTCGGTCGAGCGCCAGCAGATCGAGAACCGCCGCGACTCCGACCTGGAGGCCCGCGCCAAGAAGCTCGAGGCCGACCTGGCCGAGCTGGAGGCCGAGGGTGCCAAGGCCGACGTGCGCCGCAAGGTGCGCGAGGGTGCCGAGCGCGAGATGAAGCAGCTGCGCGACCGCGCGCAGCGCGAGATCGACCGCCTCGACGAGGTGTGGGCCCGGTTCAAGAACCTCAAGGTCCAGGACCTCGAGGGCGACGAGCTGCTCTACCGCGAGCTGCGTGACCGCTTCGGCACGTACTTCGACGGCTCGATGGGTGCCGCGGCGCTGCAGAAGCGCCTGGAGTCCTTCGACCTGGAGGAGGAGGCCGAGCGGCTCCGCGAGATCATCCGCACCGGCAAGGGCCAGAAGAAGACCCGCGCCCTGAAGCGGCTGAAGGTCGTCTCCGCGTTCCTGCAGACCTCCAACAGCCCCAAGGGCATGGTCCTGGACTGCGTCCCGGTCATCCCGCCGGACCTGCGTCCGATGGTGCAGCTGGACGGTGGCCGCTTCGCGACCTCCGACCTGAACGACCTGTACCGCCGTGTCATCAACCGCAACAACCGCCTGAAGCGCCTTCTCGACCTCGGTGCGCCCGAGATCATCGTGAACAACGAGAAGCGCATGCTCCAGGAGGCCGTCGACGCGCTCTTCGACAACGGCCGTCGTGGTCGCCCGGTCACGGGCCCCGGCAACCGTCCGCTGAAGTCGCTGTCCGACATGCTCAAGGGCAAGCAGGGTCGCTTCCGTCAGAACCTGCTCGGCAAGCGAGTCGACTACTCGGCGCGTTCCGTCATCGTCGTCGGCCCGCAGCTCAAGCTGCACCAGTGCGGTCTGCCGAAGGCCATGGCGCTGGAGCTGTTCAAGCCGTTCGTGATGAAGCGCCTGGTGGACCTGAACCACGCGCAGAACATCAAGTCGGCCAAGCGCATGGTCGAGCGCGGCCGCACCGTCGTGTACGACGTCCTCGAAGAGGTCATCGCCGAGCACCCGGTGCTGCTGAACCGTGCGCCCACCCTGCACCGCCTCGGCATCCAGGCCTTCGAGCCGCAGCTGGTCGAGGGCAAGGCCATCCAGATCCACCCGCTCGTCTGCACCGCGTTCAACGCGGACTTCGACGGTGACCAGATGGCCGTGCACCTGCCGCTGTCCGCGGAGGCGCAGGCCGAGGCCCGCATCCTGATGCTGTCCTCGAACAACATCCTCAAGCCGGCCGACGGCCGCCCGGTGACGATGCCGACCCAGGACATGGTCCTCGGTCTGTTCTTCCTCACCACCGACGGCGAGCTGCGTGACGTCAAGGGCGAGGGCCGCGCGTTCGGCTCCACGGCCGAGGCGATCATGGCGTTCGACGCCGGCGAGCTGGCGCTCCAGTCGGCCGTGGACATCCGCTTCCCGGTGGGCACCATCCCGCCGCGTGGCTGGACCCCGCCGGCCCGCGAGGAGGGCGAGCCCGAGTGGCAGCAGGGTGACTCGTTCCGCCTGCGCACCACGCTGGGCCGCGCGCTCTTCAACGAGCTGCTGCCCGAGGACTACCCGTTCGTCGACTACTCGGTGGGCAAGAAGCAGCTCGGCGAGATCGTCAACGACCTGGCCGAGCGCTACCCCAAGGTCATCGTGGCGGCGACGCTCGACAACCTGAAGTCGGCCGGCTTCTACTGGGGCACCCGCTCCGGTGTCACCGTGGCCATCTCCGACGTCGTCGTCCCCGAGGCGAAGAAGGCGATCGTCGCGGGCTACGAGGCCCAGGACGAGAAGGTCCAGAAGCAGTACGAGCGCGGTCTGATCACCAAGGAAGAGCGCACTCAGGAGCTCATCGCGATCTGGACCAAGGCGACCAACGAGGTCGCCGAGGCGATGAACGAGAACTTCCCCAAGACCAACCCCATCTTCATGATGGTTGACTCGGGTGCCCGAGGAAACATGATGCAGATGCGGCAGATCGCCGGTATGCGTGGTCTGGTGTCGAACGCGAAGAACGAGACCATCCCGCGTCCGATCAAGGCCTCGTTCCGTGAGGGTCTGTCCGTGCTGGAGTACTTCATCTCCACGCACGGTGCCCGTAAGGGTCTGGCGGACACCGCCCTGCGTACCGCCGACTCGGGTTACCTCACCCGTCGTCTGGTCGACGTCTCGCAGGACGTCATCATCCGCGAGGAGGACTGCGGCACCGAGCGCGGTCTCAAGCTCCGGATCGCGGAGCGGGGCGCGGACGGCGTGCTGCGCAAGGCGGACGACGTCGAGACGTCCGTGTACGCGCGCTGCCTCGCCGAGGACATCGTGGTCGACGGTCAGGTCCTGGCCCCGGCCGGCACCGACCTCGGTGACGTCCTCATGGACGAGCTGGTCGCCCGTGGCGTCGAGGAGGTCAAGACCCGCTCGGTCCTGACCTGCGAGTCCGCCGTCGGCACCTGCGCGATGTGCTACGGCCGTTCGCTGGCCACCGGCAAGCTGGTGGACATCGGCGAGGCGGTCGGCATCATCGCCGCCCAGTCCATCGGTGAGCCCGGTACCCAGCTGACGATGCGTACCTTCCACACCGGTGGTGTGGCCGGTGACGACATCACCCAGGGTCTGCCGCGTGTCGTCGAGCTCTTCGAGGCCCGTACCCCGAAGGGTGTCGCCCCGATCTCCGAGGCCTCCGGCCGCGTCCGGATCGAGGAGACCGAGAAGACGAAGAAGATCATCGTCACGCCGGACGACGGCAGCGACGAGACGGCGTTCCCGATCTCGAAGCGTGCCAAGGTCCTGGTCCGCGAGGGCGACCACGTCGAGGTGGGCCAGCAGCTCACCGTGGGTGCGACCAACCCGCACGACGTGCTGCGCATCCTGGGTCAGCGTGCCGTCCAGGTCCACCTGGTCGGCGAGGTCCAGAAGGTCTACAACTCGCAGGGTGTGTCGATCCACGACAAGCACATCGAGATCATCATCCGGCAGATGCTCCGCCGCGTGACGATCATCGAGTCCGGCGACGCCGAGCTGCTGCCCGGTGAGCTGGTCGAGCGCTCGAAGTTCGAGACCGAGAACCGTCGTGTGGTCCAGGAGGGCGGTCACCCGGCCTCCGGTCGTCCGCAGCTGATGGGTATCACCAAGGCCTCGCTGGCGACGGAGTCCTGGCTGTCGGCCGCCTCCTTCCAGGAGACGACCCGAGTCCTGACGGACGCGGCGATCAACGCCAAGTCCGACAGCCTCATCGGCCTCAAGGAGAACGTCATCATCGGTAAGCTCATCCCGGCCGGTACGGGTCTGTCCCGCTACCGCAACATCCGGGTCGAGCCGACCGAGGAGGCCAAGGCCGCGATGTACTCGGCCGTCGGCTACGACGACATCGACTACTCGCCGTTCGGCACCGGCTCCGGCCAGGCCGTTCCGCTGGAGGACTACGACTACGGTCCGTACAACCAGTAAGCGAGCAGCATGAAGGGCGGCCACCCCGTTTCGGGGTGGCCGCCCTTCGGCGTTGTTCACCTGTGCTGTGCCGGGCCCTGCGGCTGCAGGTAGGGCTGGAGGTGGTGCAGCCGGGTGTGGTGGTCGGGGTGGGAGGACAGCAGCCGGGCGAGTGCGCTCTCCTCGACGTGCCGTCCGCCGTTCCGCGCGGCCAGCTGGGCCTGCTGCCACTGCTCCTGCCGGTGCATCTTGTCGAGGACGGCCGCCAGCATGGGGGCGAAGCCCAGCGCGGCGGCGTGCTCGTCGGCCCGCAGTTCGGCGCGGCGGCCGACGGCGGCCAGGGCGTACGGCACGGCCAGGAGCAGCAGCGGCAGGCCGTAGAACGTGCTGATCGTGGCGAGTCCGATGCTGCCGACGACCAGGAAGAGGAAGCCGATGCCGAAGCAGCCGAAGGCGCGCGAGATCTTGAACATGAAGCCCGAGCCGGCCTTCAGCACCCGCCAGGCCGTCCGGCCGGGCAGGGCGTACCAGTAGCCGAGCAGCGAGGACCAGGCGTGGCCGCCGACGTGGTGGCCCAGCTCGTGTGCCATGACGGCGGCCAGCTCGCCGTTGGGCAGTCCGTTCATGGCGAAGCGGGTGACGCCGACGATGTGCCCGGCGGCCGCGACGGCGTTCAGGGCGTCGCTGTCCTCCACCCACAGTTCGTAGTTCCGGCCCTCGACCCCGGCGCGGGCCGTGACCTCCCGCCAGACCGGTTCGAGGGTGGCGCGTTCCTGCGGAGTGGGATGGCGCAGCCGGAACACATGGCGCGCGAGGGCGCTCTCGGTGGGCCGGTGGAACACGAGCGCGCCGCTGGCGATCCAGGCGAGCACGACGACGATGCCGAAGCCCCCGAAGAACGCGGAGATCAGGCCGACGACGAAGAGGCTGCACAGGAAGTTGGGCACGTGCAGCAGCAGGTTTCCCCAGGCCGTGGCGTCCGTCTGGCGCTGCTTGTCGGTGAGGAAGACGCGGCCCCGGTCGGTGTCGATGTGGTGCGGGTGCTGCGGCGGGACCGGCGGGACCGGCGGCGCGACCGGGGGCACGGGCGGCGGCGCCGCCGGGTACTGCGGGGCGGCTCCCGGGTACGGCGGCGGCACGGGCGCCGCCGCCTGCGGGGGGCCGGGGTACTGGGGTGCGGCGTGCGGGTACGGGGGAGCGGCGGCTGCCTGAGGGTACGGCGGGGGCGTCGGCGAGGCCGTCGGGTACGCCGGCGGCGCCGGGGGCGGCTCGGGGTGGGGGCGGGCGGCCGGCTCGGGGTGGTCCGGTGGTGAGGTCATGGCGGTCGTTCGTTCCTTCACGTGCGTGGGGACGGCTGCCGAGCGGCGGTTCAGCCGATCAGCAGGGAGGCCGGCAGCAGGACCGTGCCGGCGCAGAAGGCGATGAGCCCGGTGCGGATCCACTGGTGCTTGCGCGCGGCGATCCGGCTGTTCTCCGTGAGCGCGCGGGTCAGTCCGGCCGTGGGACGCCGCTCGGTGTCGGCGAGGGCGGCGTCCAGGCGGCCCTGCCGGACGGCCTGTTGGATGTCGCCGAAGTACGACAGCGGCTCCCCGGGCGTCCAGGCGCCCAGCCGGTAGCGGGGCAGTACGGCGAGGAGCAGGGCGAGCAGCGAGACCAGCAGCGACAGGGCCCCGGCCCACCACACGACGGTGCCGGCCACGGAGAGCGCGGACGGGCTCCACTTCCGCCCCGCGAGCAGCGCGCTGAACACCCCGGCGGTCATCCCGAGCGCGGCGACGAGGACGGAGGCCTTGTTGTCGGCGTGGGCGATCTCGCCGCGCGTCTCGGCGAGCAGCCGTGCGCACAGCCGGGCGGCGGTGGGGGTGTCCGGGTCTCCCGGCGCGGCGGGGTCTGCGGTCGTCACGTGCCGCTCGCTTCGCTGTCGTCGGGGGCGGCCGGGGGCTTCGTGTCCTCCGGTCGCGCCGCCGCACCCGTACCCGGATCCGGCACCGTCGGCGTCGTGCCGTACCCGGGAGGCGGCTGCCAGGCAGGTGCCTGCGGGGCGTAGGCGGGCGGGGGCGGCGGGGCCGGGAAGCCGGGGGCGGCGTACGGGCCGGGCATACCCGGCGGGCTGTAGGGCGCGGCCGGTGGTGCCGGCGGGGCCGGCGGGGCGGCCGGGGCGATGGGCGGCGGAGGGCTCGCGGGCTGCGCCGGTCTCGCATCCGCCGGCATCGCGTCCGCCGGTACCGCTTGCGGCGGGCCCGGCGGCAGCAGGGGCGGGTTCTGCGGTACGCCGGGCAGGCGCTGGTTGAGGATGTCGCTGACCGTGCGCAGGGCCAGCTGCTTGGGGCCCTCCAGCTCGTAGTTCTCGGCCGTGTCGCCGCTCAGCAGCTGCTTCACCAGGTCCATCTGGGCCTGGATCATGCGCAGTTGGTCCTCGCGCATGCTGCTCATCACCAGCTGGGAGTCCTCGGGGTGCTGGGCGAGATGGAGGGCCCAGGAGTGCACGCCGCCCTGCTGGAGGTGGTACTGGTAGAACTCGATCTTCTGGGCCTCGATCTGCTGCAACTCCACCTGCTGGCGCCCCTGTTGGAGGGCGAGCTCGTGGTGCTGCCCGCTCGCGAGCATGGCCTGCTCGTGCTGCCAGCGCTGCTGCTGGAGCAGCAGTTCCTGCTGCTGTGTGCCGTACGCGACGGCCCGCTCGATCTGGAGCGCGTCCTGCTGGCGCAGCCGACGGTCCATGTCCACGTCGACCTGCATGCCCCGCTGGGCCGCGAAGGACTGCTCGGTGGCGGAGTGGTCGATGGCCCGCAGCCGTTGCTGGTGATCGATGTCGGCCTGGTCGCGCCGCAGCCGAAGGGTCCAGGTGACCTGGAGTCCCGCGGTCGCCCCGAGCGGCCCCAGCACGGTCACCGCCTGGAGCAGTTCCTGCTCGGCCGAGGCGCTCCGCGCGACCGGGAAGCGCCGGGTGACCGGCCGCGCCGCCTGCTGGAGTTCGCCGAGCACCAGCGCGGGCACGTCCCGGTGCCCGCTCGCCACGAACCGGGCCGGGTCCAGCACCTGCCAGGACAGGTCGATCTCGGCGGTGAACTCGAAGGCGTCGTTGTCGCTCGGCAGCGTCAGGGTGGAGGTGTACGGGTGGACGCCCATGTCCACCTCGTAGACGGCGGAGTAGCGCTTGGCGGTGATCTCGGCGCGCGTCGGCCGCTGGGGCGGCAGATAGGCCTCGTAGGAGCCCTTCGGCGTGGAGAAGACGAGCGCGTGGTCGATGCGGACCAGGGATCGGAAGTTGAACTCGAAGCGCGACAGCTGCCGCACGGTGAGCACCGGGTCGACCAGCTGGGTGTGCCGGTCGGCGGGCTGCTGCCACTCGGGTTGCCGGAAGGAGGGCATGGTGTGTCTTCCCGGGTCGGTCTCGGATGGGTCGGTCTGCGGGACGGGTTGGTCAGTGGGCGGACAGCACGGTCAGCAGGCGGGCCGCGACCTCGGGCGGACGGGCACCGTCCTCGCCCGGCATGGTGCGCAGCAGATGGCTCAGCCGTTCGTACTCGGTGGTGGTGGTGACGAGCCTCGGCAGCAGCGCGGCCAGGGCCCACTCGACGGGCGTCGACCGGTCGGCGGTCAGCACCCAGTTGCTCAGCACCTTCAGTGCCTGCCGCGTGGTGCCCAGATCGGCCAGCGCGGCCCGCCAGAGGAACGGCACTCCCTGCGCGGCGGTCATACGGTCGCCGGTCACGGGGTCGGCGGTGGGGTGGCCGGTGGCCGCGCGGGTGAACCAGTCGAGGACGAGCGGAGTGCCGTACCGCTCGTCGCCCTCGGTGTGCGCGCACGCCCCGATGAAGCCGGCCAGCGTCAGGTCGTGTACGGCACGGTCGTCGTCGAGGTGGGCGCACAGCTCGCCGAGGACGCTGTCGCTCGCGGCCGACAGCAGCAACAGCGCGACGGACTCGGCCAGTTCCTCACCCAGTTCGCCGTCGATGTCGTCGGGCTGGTCCTCGTACAGCCGCCGTACGGCGCGGCGCAGGGCGCCCATGGCCTGCGCCGGGCGCTCCGCCCCGATCAGCCCGTACGCCCGTACGGCCACCCAGCGCAGCGACGCGGGGCCGTCCTCGCACCAGGTGTCGAGGATGCGCGGGATGTTGGGCGTGCCGACCAGGTGGGCCAGGGCGAGCGCGTTGACCGCCACGAGCCGGTGCCGGTACCGCTTGGAGGTGCCCCACGGCTCGATGACCAGCGCCATCGCGGACGGCAGATCGGTGCGGGCGAGGACCGCCACCGTGGAGGCGGCCCGGGTGCGCACCAACGGGCGCCCGTCGTCGGCCAGTTGGCGCAGCCAGCGGATCAGCGCGGGCCGGGCGGAGGGGTGGCCCGTCCACACCTCGCGCAGCAGCACCAGCGAGGCGCGGTCGTCGCGGAACACGGCCTTCTGCTGGTCGACCGGGCCCCACTCGGTCTGCTCGGGCTCCCACTTCATCTCCGCGCGGGCCAGTTGCAGCCGCTTGCCGACGTGCGTGCCGAAGACGGGGACCTCGGGGACGCGGGCGCGGTTCTCGGTCTCCTGGAGGTGGCGGTAGAGCAGGTCGCTCAGCTCGGCGGTGAGCGCGTACGGCCCGCCGTCGAAGGCGGCGAGGGCGACGAGGAAGGCCTTGTCGCGCAGGTGCAGTTCGGACTCCGGGGCCTCGAACCACTCCTGGACCTGGCTCTCCAGGGTCGCCAGCGAGAACCGTGCCACGTCGGCCGCGTCGGCCTCGCCGGACGCGTACCGGCCGAGCAGCCCGGCGAACTCGGCCGTCTCGCGCGGCTGGTGGCTGCGCCGCAGGAAGTCGGCGACCTCCGGCAGGGCGAGCAGCCGGCCGGCCGTCTCCTCGTCGGTGCGGGCACGCAGCCGGGCGGCGAGCACCTCGGCGGCGGCCGGCGCCCGCCATTCCTCGGTGGTCACGTCGTCCAGCGCGGCGCCGGGGTCGAGGGTGACGACGAGGTAGGCGTCGCGCTCGGCGAGGCGCTCGCGGACGGCGAGCAGGTGGGTCCAGCGCAGCGGCTGGTCGCGGCGCGGGGTGAGGTCGCACAGCACATGGCCGCGGGCCTTGTCCCGGCCCGGTGCGTCCGGTGCGGCCTGCTCGTCGCCGAACCGGTCGGCGAGGCCGCCGGCGGTGGTGTCGCGGGCCAGGGTGCGCACGGGGTGGGCGCCGAGGCGGCGCAGCAGCATCAGCGCGGCGGTGCGCCGGCCGGTGAAGCGGCCGCCGGACAGCACCAGGACCCGGTCCTCGCGCAGCCGCCGCAGCAGGCGGTCCATCAGCTGCTCGTCGGCCGCGAAGCCGCGCTCCAGCTCTGCCAGCGTGGCCTCGGGCACCTCGCCGGAGGCCGGGGTCGCGGTGCCCGGTCCGCCGAACCGGTAGACCTCCGTCTTGCCGCCGAGGAACACGTCGCCGCTGAAGTGGCCGCCGCTGATGCCGCCGTGCTGGTCGCCGCCGAGCAGGCCGCCGCTGAAGCGGGCCCGGGCGCCGACGTTCATGGAGCGCGGGCTGTGGTCGACCAGGTCGCGCCGGGCCGACCAGGCGTCCTGCGGCTGGTCCCGTTCCTCGGCCGTGTCCGGGTCCGCGGCGGCGGCGTCGGCCGGCCGGGGCTCGTCCGCGGCCGGCGGCTCGGGTGCCGGTGGGCCGGCGGGCGGGCGGGGCGGTTCCTGTGGCTCGGGTGTGCTCATGCGTCCGTACCCCGTCCGCGGCCGTCACGGCCGTCTCTCCTGCCGCCGTCGCCACGGCCGTCACCACGGTGTTCGCCGAAGGAGACGTCGCCGCTGAAGTGGCCGCCGCTGATGCCGCCGTACTGGTTGCCGCCGAGCACGCCGCCGCTGAAGGTGCCGCCCTGGACGGTGATGGACGTCCCGGTGGTGTGGGCGCCGGGCGCCGGGGCCTGCCCCGGTCCGTCCGGCGCGGCGGGCGGCCGCGGTGCCGGGCGGTCCCCCGATCCGCCCGGCACCTCCCCCGTGTCACCGTGGTCGTGATCCCGGTCGGCGCGGCCGTCCCGGCCGACCGGCAGCGGCCCGTGCAGCCAGGCCTTCAGCGAGCCGTTCTTGCTGTCCACCGTCACCGGGCGGAAGTCGCCGGCGGGGATGCCCGGGTGGTCGTGGCGCACCACCCCGGCGTACAGGGCGTCCGAGACGCACAGCGCGAAGTCGTCGGGCCGCTCGCGCAGGGCCCGGCGCAGCAGGGCGGCGTCCAGCAGCCGGCAGGCGTGGTTCAGATCGGAGCCGACCCAGCCGTCGTGCTCGTCCACGGCGACGTAGCCGGTGGCGAGGACGCCGCGCAGCCGCATCTGCGCGGAGCGGGACGCCATGCGGTTGACGGCCCGCAGCTCGGCCGGGACCTCGCTGAGCAGGACCCGCAGCAGCGCGGTGACCGAGGCGTTCGCGTCGATCAGCTCCATCACCGCGTCCCCGCGGTCGGCGCGCCGGCGCCGGGTCTCGTCGATGCCCGCGCGTTCCAGCACGCGGTCGGTGAGGTCGTACAGCATGCGCCGCAGATAGGCCTGCTCCACATCGTCTCGGTCGCTGAACCGCTCGATGTCCAGCAGCAGGATCGTCCGGCTCACGGGGTCGGTCATGGTCGCCTCTCGGAGGTTCCGCCGTGCAGAGCAGCAGAGTGACCGTGCGCCGGCGCCGACCGTGAGGGCGGATGACGCAGTCGAAGTGTGACCGTGTGCACAGAGTGAATCCGGGGGCCGGTGTCAGCCCTCGGGCGACCGCGGCGGCGAGGGAATCGCCGGTGCTCCCTCCGTCACGGTCGCCGCCGCTATCTGCCGGAGCACGTCGGGGCGGCGGATCAGCAGGGTGCGGCGGCCCGTGGTGACCGCCTGCTTGTCACGGAGCTCCTTCAGCAGGCGCTGGACCATCTCGCGCGAGGCGCCCACCGAGCCCGCCAGCTCCTGTTTGCTCAGCGGGACGGAGAGCTCGATGCCCTCCTCGGTGCGGCGGCCGTGGGTGCGGGCCAGCTCCAGGAGGAGGACGGCGAGCCGCTCGCGCACGTTCAGGGAGGCGAACTCCAGGCGGCGGCGGTCGGCGGCGCGGGTGCGGTCGGCGGTCAGGCCCAGCAGCGCGAAGGACGTGGCGGGGGAGTGCTGGAGGAAGCCGCGGAACCGCTCGTGCTCCACGGCCAGCGAACGCACCGGCTCCAGCGCGGTCACCGTCGCCGACCGCGGCCGTCCGGTGATCGCCGACGACTCGCCGACGATGTCACCGGGGCCGCGCAGCGCGAGCAGCGCCTCGTAGCCGTTGGTGGCCGCCGCGGTCACCTTCGTCCAGCCCTGCACGAGGAAGAGCACGTACGAGGACGGCTCGCTCTGCCGGATCAGCACCGTGCGGGCGGGGAACGTCAGCTCCCGGCCGAGGGCGAGCAGTGCCTCCCGGTCCTCCGTCTCCAGCCGGGCCAGGAAGGGCACCCGGTCGTCCAGGCCGCCGTCGTCCCGTACCGAGGTGGTGGTCCACGCGCTCGTCATGCCGGTCCCCCGAATTGTTCACCCGCAGCGGACGGATCAACGTACTGAAAGCGCATCGGCCGTACCCCCGGCAAGACCGTAAATCGGCCATAAATGTCCGAAGGTCGCCGGTGGCCGCTCCGACCAGGGACGATGCGGTGCCGGGACGGCCGTCCGGCGGCCATCGGACAAGTGGGACGAAAGCTCGCTTACGAGGTGAGAAGTCCGGCGTGTCGGGGCCCGCTCCATTTGTTTTGACCGAAGTCCGTGAGGTAGGTACGCTCAGACCTTGTGCCTGGGGTGTGCCCTGGCTCTCGTGCGTGCCTTCAACCGCACAGCGAGCCGCACATGGCCACCGTACTCTGCGCCCTTTTGCCCTTGCGGCAAGGTCTGCGGGATTCGACACACCCGACCGCGTGGGTCGGCGACGTACCAGGTTAGCTTCACCATTCGGCACACAGAAACCGGAGAAGTAGTGCCTACGATCCAGCAGCTGGTCCGCAAGGGCCGGCAGGACAAGGTCGAGAAGAACAAGACGCCCGCACTCGAGGGTTCCCCTCAGCGTCGCGGCGTCTGCACGCGTGTGTTCACGACCACCCCGAAGAAGCCGAACTCGGCCCTGCGTAAGGTCGCGCGTGTGCGTCTGACCAGCGGCATCGAGGTCACCGCTTACATTCCGGGTGAGGGACACAACCTGCAGGAGCACTCCATCGTGCTCGTGCGCGGCGGCCGTGTGAAGGACCTGCCGGGTGTTCGCTACAAGATCATCCGTGGCTCCCTCGACACCCAGGGTGTCAAGAACCGCAAGCAGGCCCGTTCCCGCTACGGCGCCAAGAAGGAGAAGTAAGAATGCCTCGTAAGGGCCCCGCCCCGAAGCGCCCGGTCATCATCGACCCGGTCTACGGTTCTCCTCTGGTCACGTCGCTCATCAACAAGGTGCTGCTGAACGGCAAGCGCTCCACCGCCGAGCGCATCGTCTACGGCGCCATGGAGGGTCTGCGTGAGAAGACGGGCAACGACCCGATCATCACGCTGAAGCGCGCGCTGGAGAACATCAAGCCGACCCTCGAGGTCAAGTCCCGCCGTGTCGGTGGTGCGACGTACCAGGTTCCGATCGAGGTCAAGCCCGGTCGCGCCAACACGCTCGCGCTGCGCTGGCTGGTCGGTTACTCCCGCGCCCGTCGCGAGAAGACCATGACCGAGCGTCTGCTCAACGAGCTTCTCGACGCTTCGAACGGCCTCGGTGCGGCCGTCAAGAAGCGCGAGGACACGCACAAGATGGCCGAGTCCAACAAGGCCTTCGCGCACTACCGCTGGTAGTCGCTACCCACATCGAGACCGAGAGAAGACTGAAGCCTTATGGCTACCACTTCACTTGACCTGGCCAAGGTCCGCAACATCGGGATCATGGCCCACATCGACGCGGGCAAGACGACCACCACCGAGCGGATCCTGTTCTACACCGGTGTGTCGTACAAGATCGGTGAGGTCCACGACGGCGCTGCCACCATGGACTGGATGGAGCAGGAGCAGGAGCGTGGCATCACGATCACCTCTGCTGCCACCACCTGCCACTGGCCGCTGGAAGACGTCGACCACACCATCAACATCATCGACACCCCGGGTCACGTCGACTTCACCGTCGAGGTGGAGCGCTCCCTGCGTGTGCTCGACGGTGCCGTGACGGTGTTCGACGGCGTCGCCGGCGTCGAGCCCCAGTCCGAGACGGTGTGGCGCCAGGCGGACCGCTACGGCGTTCCGCGTATCTGCTTCGTCAACAAGCTCGACCGCACGGGCGCGGAGTTCCACCGCTGTGTCGACATGATCGTCGACCGCCTGGGCGCGCAGCCGATCGTCATGCAGCTCCCGATCGGTGCCGAGGCCGACTTCCAGGGTGTCGTGGACCTCGTCCGCATGAAGGCCCTGGTCTGGTCCGCCGAGGCCACCAAGGGCGAGATGTACGACGTCGTCGACATCCCGGCCACGCACACCGAGGCCGCCGAGGAGTGGCGCGGCAAGCTGGTCGAGGCCGTCGCCGAGAACGACGAAGAGATCATGGAGCTGTACCTGGAGGGCGAGGAGCCTTCCGAGGAGCAGCTGTACGCCGCGATCCGTCGTATCACCATCGCGTCCGGCAAGTCCGACGGCAAGACGATCACCCCGGTGTTCTGCGGTACCGCGTTCAAGAACAAGGGCGTTCAGCCCCTGCTCGACGCGGTCGTGCGCTACCTGCCGTCCCCGGTCGACATCGAGGCCATCGAGGGCCACGACGTCAAGGACCCCGAGGTCGTCGTCAAGCGCAGGCCGTCCGACGACGAGCCGCTGTCGGCGCTGGCGTTCAAGATCATGAGCGACCCGCACCTCGGCAAGCTCACCTTCGTCCGGGTGTACTCGGGCCGCCTGGAGTCCGGCTCTTCGGTGCTGAACTCCGTCAAGGGCAAGAAGGAGCGCATCGGCAAGATCTACCGCATGCACGCCAACAAGCGTGAGGAGATCGAGTCGGTGGGCGCCGGTGACATCGTCGCCGTCATGGGCCTGAAGCAGACCACCACCGGTGAGACGCTGTCCGACGACAAGAACCCGGTCATCCTGGAGTCCATGGACTTCCCGGCGCCGGTCATCCAGGTCGCCATCGAGCCCAAGTCGAAGGGCGACCAGGAGAAGCTGGGCGTCGCGATCCAGCGCCTGGCCGAGGAGGACCCGTCCTTCCAGGTCCACTCGGACGAGGAGACCGGCCAGACCATCATCGGTGGCATGGGCGAGCTGCACCTTGAGGTGCTGGTCGACCGTATGCGCCGTGAGTTCAAGGTCGAGGCCAACGTCGGCAAGCCGCAGGTGGCCTACCGCGAGACGATCCGCAAGGCCGTCGAGCGCGTCGACTTCACCCACAAGAAGCAGACCGGTGGTACCGGTCAGTTCGCGAAGGTGCAGATCGGCATCGAGCCGCTCGAGGGTGGCGACACCTCGTACGAGTTCGTGAACAAGGTGACCGGTGGCCGTATCCCGAAGGAGTACATCCCTTCGGTGGACGCCGGTGCGCAGGAGGCCATGCAGTTCGGCATCCTCGCCGGTTACGAGATGACCGGTGTCCGCGTGATCCTGCACGACGGTGCCTACCACGAGGTCGACTCCTCCGAGCTCGCCTTCAAGATCGCCGGTTCGCAGGCCTTCAAGGAGGCCGCGCGCAAGGCGTCCCCCGTGCTCCTTGAGCCGATGATGGCCGTCGAGGTCACCACGCCCGAGGACTACATGGGTGAGGTCATCGGTGACATCAACTCCCGCCGTGGTCAGATCCAGGCCATGGAGGAGCGTGCCGGCGCTCGCGTCGTGAAGGGCCTCGTGCCCCTGTCGGAGATGTTCGGCTACGTCGGCGACCTCCGCAGCAAGACGTCGGGTCGCGCAAGCTACTCGATGCAGTTCGACTCCTACGCCGAGGTTCCGCGGAACGTCGCCGAGGAGATCATCGCGAAGGCCAAGGGCGAGTAACGCTCCGCGTTCACACGCTTTAGGCTTGACTCCGGAGCCGCCAGGGGCATTCACCCGCATTCGTGGGGGAATGCCCTCGGCCCCGGGCTTTCCAGCAAAGATCACCTGGCGCCGATGAAGCAAGGCGTTCAGAACCACTCCACAGGAGGACCCCGTGGCGAAGGCGAAGTTCGAGCGGACTAAGCCCCACGTCAACATCGGCACCATCGGTCACATCGACCACGGTAAGACGACCCTCACGGCCGCCATTACCAAGGTGCTGCACGACAAGTACCCGGACCTGAACGAGGCCTCGGCCTTCGACCAGATCGACAAGGCTCCTGAGGAGCGCCAGCGCGGTATCACCATCTCCATCGCGCACGTCGAGTACCAGACCGAGGCGCGTCACTACGCCCACGTCGACTGCCCGGGTCACGCGGACTACATCAAGAACATGATCACCGGTGCCGCGCAGATGGACGGCGCCATCCTCGTGGTCGCCGCCACCGACGGCCCGATGCCGCAGACCAAGGAGCACGTGCTCCTGGCCCGCCAGGTCGGCGTTCCGTACATCGTCGTCGCCCTGAACAAGGCCGACATGGTGGACGACGAGGAGATCCTGGAGCTCGTCGAGCTCGAGGTGCGTGAGCTCCTCTCCGAGTACGAGTTCCCGGGCGACGACGTCCCGGTCGTCAAGGTCTCGGCGCTGAAGGCGCTTGAGGGCGACGCCGAGTGGGGCAAGTCCGTCCTGGACCTGATGGACGCCGTCGACTCCGCCATCCCGGAGCCGGAGCGTGACGTCGACAAGCCGTTCCTCATGCCCATCGAGGACGTCTTCACGATCACCGGTCGCGGTACGGTCGTCACCGGCCGTATCGAGCGTGGTGTCCTGAAGGTCAACGAGACCGTCGACATCATCGGCATCAAGACCGAGAAGACCACCACCACGGTCACCGGTATCGAGATGTTCCGCAAGCTCCTCGACGAGGGC
The DNA here is from genome assembly GCF_055558375.1 of Streptomyces sp. NPDC025793. NCBI lineage: Bacteria > Bacillati > Actinomycetota > Actinomycetes > Kitasatosporales > Streptomycetaceae > Streptomyces > Streptomyces sp. NPDC025793. Next base: position 102,774 of record NZ_JBVHMR010000022.1, read on the forward strand.
CAGGCGGGCGAGAACGTCGGCCTCCTCCTCCGCGGCATCAAGCGCGAGGACGTCGAGCGCGGCCAGGTCATCATCAAGCCGGGCTCGGTCACCCCGCACACCGAGTTCGAGGCGCAGGCCTACATCCTGTCCAAGGACGAGGGTGGCCGCCACACGCCGTTCTTCAACAACTACCGTCCGCAGTTCTACTTCCGTACGACTGACGTGACCGGTGTTGTGACCCTCCCCGAGGGCACCGAGATGGTCATGCCGGGTGACAACACCGAGATGTCGGTGCAGCTCATCCAGCCCATCGCCATGGAAGAGGGCCTGAAGTTCGCCATCCGCGAGGGTGGCCGCACCGTGGGCGCCGGCCAGGTCACCAAGATCGTCAAGTAAGTACCGCTTGCTTGAAGGTCACTGATTGACCCAGCGAAGAGGCCCGTACGACTTCGGTCGTACGGGCCTTTTCTGTTGCCTGGGGGGAGAACGGTGCTCGGGGTCCAGGGTCACCCGTAGAGCGGCAGACCCTCGGTCGAGATCGTCCAGTCGGCGATCGTGACGTCCTCGCCGTAGACGAAGTCCTTGCGGGTGGCATAGCGGGGGCCGTCCGGGGTGGGGTGGATGTCGGTGAAGACGGCGCCGGTGCCGGTGCGGGGGTCGAAGATCGCGTAGACGGGGATGCCCATCAGGGGGTAGTCGCGGACCTTGCCCACCCAGTCGTTGTCAGGGTTGGAGCGGGAGACGATCTCGATGGCGGCGATGAGTGTGCGGGGATCGAAGGAATCAGGAACCTCCATGTCCGCCCAGGTAATCACCATGACGTCGGGGCGGCGCATGAAAGCCACCCTGCTGTGCGCTGCCCGATGCAATGGTCATGGCGCTCGCCCCTCGTCCGTGCCCAGGGGCAAGGATCGTCGCATTCATGCTAGGCGGCCTCTGACAGATCGGTTCGGCAGTCGCGGCAGTGGCCGGGGTGGGGTGCGCGGAAGGCCCGGTCGCAGACGTCGCAGGTCTGCAGGGGGTGCCGTACGGGCGGTGGGGCGGCTGGTGCGAACGGGGGCAGGGGTGGCAGTTGGCTGGTGAGGCGGTGGGCCAGCAGGGCCGCGGGGCGGCGTAGTACCTCTGGCGGCAGGTCGGTGGCCAGGGCCCGGCGTACGGCGGTGGGGCCGACGTCGCGTTCCAGCCAGGCCGCGACGCCCGGGGCCAGGTGCGCGGTGTCGCACTCGGAGAGGAGCAGGCGTGGATCGTGGCGGCGCAGGCCTGCGAGCAGGTCCGTGGCCTGCTGGAGGAGCGTGGGGGAGGGGCAGGACGGCCGCGGGACCGGCGGCGTTCCTGCTTCTTGCGAGGCGTGACACCGGCCTCGTGAGCGTCCTTCCGGGCACCGGGCTGGTTGCAGGAGACCGTGCGGGTGACGATACGGCCGCCGGGCACACGGGTGCGTTCGCGGCGCAGGTAGCCGTGGGCCTCCAGCTCACGCAGGGCTGCGGCGATGCGGGTCGCGCCCTCGGGGAAGCGCGCGGCGAGGGTCTTGATGTCGACCTGGGCGCCCGGCGGCAGCGACTGGATGTGCACCCCCAGTCCGATGGCGAGCCCCGACAGCTCCGGGTGCTGGGCGAGATGGTTGCCGATCACCGTGAAGCGGGAGGTGTGGCGGGTGTGCTCGTGGATGAGCCCGCCGACGCCCGTACGGGGGCCCCGATTCGGGTGTTTGTTGCCTGCAACGCGGGACTGGGCGTGTGGGGGCGCGCTAAGGTGCTGGGTGTCCATCGGGAAGTCCTTACCTTCCTCGGTGGTCAGGCCCTCGCAACGGGATTGCCGTCCCGGCGAGGGCCGTCGCATGTCTGCGGCTGTGTCGCGCCGAGCGTAAGGCAGGCAATAGGCCCCGAATCCAGCCGAGTTGGCGATGTTCACCCTCGCGGGTGAGTTTGCGCCGTGGGCGGGAGGGGTGGGGCTTGGTCGGGTTCTTTCCCCCTCGTTCGTCCTTGGGAAAGACCGCCCCTCGCACCGGAGCACGGGCACCCGGGTTCCGGTGTCGGAACGGCGACTTCGGCCCAGACGGTCTTGCGCGGGGTGGGCCCCTCCGCCACTCCCCAGCGGTCGGCGAGCGCGCCGACGAGGTGCAGTCCGCGCCCGGATTCCGCTTCGGCGGTGAGGGTTTGGGCGCGGGGCAGGCGGTCACCGCGCGTGTCGGTCACCTCGATGCGGAGCGTGGCGCCGACGACGTAGAGCGTGAGCCGGAAGTCCCGTCCGGGCACCTTGCCGTGGGTCACGGCGTTGGCGGCCAGCTCGGCCACGATGTGCTCCGCGGCGTCCAACGGGAGCTGCCAGTCACGGAGTTGCCGTACGGCGAGCAGTCGAGCCAGGCGGGCTCCGCGTGGGGTGGGGGGCAGGAGCACCGTGAAGTTGGGGATGACGGATTCTTGGATCACGTGACTCAGAGTGGCCGGACTTGCTTCCATGGGTGAGTGTCAACGCCCTTACGTACGGTGACTGTCCCCGCTTTGTCTCGGCTGTCTCGGCTGTCTCAGGCGTTGTACGGGTACGAGTGCGTGTCGGAGGAGGCATGGGTGACGTGGTGAACGACGGGGTGGACGAGGCCGGTTGGGACGTCGAGCCGGGGGACGAGATCGAGCCGGTGGTGCAGGCGGTGGGGCGCCTGCTCAAGGTGTGCCGGGAGGCGGCCGGGGTGAGTGTGCCGGATCTGGCGGCCGCCCTCGGGTACGGCGAGGACATGATCCGCAAGATCGAGCGCGGAGCGCGGATTCCCCGGCCGGAGGCCCTGGACAGAGCGGACCAGATCCTGACGGCGCAGGGGCATCTGAGGGCGTTCATGGAGGACATGCGGAAGGCTCGCTACCCGAAGAAGGTGCGGGAGCTGGCGGAGCTGGAGGGGAGGTCGGTGGAGATGCTGCTGTACAGCAACCACAACATCCATGGGTTGTTGCAGACGGAGGAGTACGCGCGAGCGCTGCTTCGCACCTGGCGTCCGGCCTACTCGGTGGACGCGTTGGAGCGCATGGTGGCCGGGCGCATGGCTCGAAAGTCCGTCTTCGAGCGCTCACCCGCACCGGAGTTCAGCTTCGTCCAGGAAGAGGTGACGCTGCGCCGTCCGGTCGGGGACACAATGGTGTTGCGCCGACAGCTCGAACACATGCTGGAGGTGGCCCAGTTGCCATTCGTGGAGCTTCAGGTGATGCCAACCGCCCGCGCGAACCACCCTGGAACGGGAGGCCGTATCCAAGTGCTGAAGTTCGCGGACGGTACGGGGATGGGCCGTACCGACGGTGACTTCTCGGGCCGCCCGGTCTCGCACCCGAGACAGCTCCGGGTCCTCGACCTGCGCTATGGCATCATCCGGGCTCAGGCGCTCACGCCAGAGGAGTCTCTGGTCTTCATCGAGCAAGCACTGGGAGAACTATGAGCACCCCGGAACTCCACTGGTTCAAGAGCAGCTACAGCGACAGCAGCAACGGCAACGACTGCCTGGAGATCGCCCCCACCCCCACCACCATCCACATCCGCGACTCCAAGACCCCCACCGGCCCCCGCCTCACCCTCGCGCCGGAGGCCTGGTCGGCCTTCCTGCCCTACGCATCCGGAAGCCCCCTCGTCTGAGTACGAGCGCTCATGTACGGCTGGAAACAGCCGAGTTGAGTGGAGCCATGCTCGAAGAATCGCGGAACGACCGGATGCGGGGCGAGTGGATCCCGCCTCTGGTGTCCACACTGGTCACAGTTCCCTTGGCCCTCTTCCTCCTCGTCGCTGCCGCGTTTGCGCCCATGGCGTGCGACAACTGCACCGAATCGGAGGCGCACCGCTTCGACACCGGCTACGACGTCGCCGTGCCGGTCTTCCTGACTGGCTTGGCGGTTTCCGCGCTGCTGATGCTGACCAGCTGGTGCGTGCCGTGGACGGTGAAGAACATGGCACGTCGCCGACTGACGGCGACCCTCGCTCCGTGCGTCCTGCTGCTTGCGTACGTCTTCTTCGCCGGCCGTATGGCCTCCTGAAGCCGTCAAGCGGTACCGGTTCGATCACGGCTTTCACAAAATCTGACACACCCTCTGTGCAATACCCGTGTCGGCGAAGAACACTGCCCCCGCCAGTGAGCTTGCACGACCGAAAGTGAACCCGTGACCGCCGTCCAGCCCCCCGAGCACCCCGACGAGTCCTCCATATCCGACGAGCAGTGGGAGGCGTTCCTGCGGGAAGCCACGGAGGACGGTGGCAGGAATGCGCCGAAGGAGCCGTCCGCGCGGGCGCGGATGGTGGCCCGTCGGCTGCGGGAGCAGGACGAGGCGGACGGGGGCAACGGCCGGCGGCGCTGGCGGAAGCGGCCGGCGAAGCCGCAGCCGTCGCTGCCCCCGGGATGGCGCACCGGTCCGGCCTGGCGGGAGATGAACGGGCGGAGCCGCCGGCGCCGCACCGTGGGCTCGGTGATCGGTGTGGTGCTGGCAGCGGCGCTGGCCCTCGTGGCCGTACGGCCGTCGCTGCTGCTGGACCGGCTGCCCGGCCGCGACCACGGCTCCCGGACCTCGGCCTCGACGCTGCCCGCCGAGACGGCACCGCCGACCAGCGCCCCGGGCGCGGTCGACCAGGCCGGACTGCCCACCCGCAAGGACCCGTTCCTCGGTTCGCCCGCGCAGCGGTGGGCCGACGGGGCGGACGCCATCGAGGTGCCGAGCGCGAAGGCCGTGGGCTGGCTGAGCCAGGCGGACATGGCTGTCGCCCTGCGCCGCGCCAAGGAGTTCCTGGTCGGCGCCAACCTGGACCCGGCGGTGCTGCGCGGCGGGCAGCCCACCTCGGTGCTGGCCCTGCTCGACCCGGAGCAGAAGCACCCCGATGAACTGTCCGACCTGCGGCGCTCGCTGCGCACCCCGGACCGCCGGTACGACCCCCTGCAACTGGTGACCCGGTTCGACCCGGCGCAGGTGGTCCTCGCCGGTGACGTGGTCAAGGTGCGCGGCCGTATGACGTTCTCCGCGGGCGCTGCGGGCGAGGTGCGGGTGCACGCGGACTACACCTTCGTCTACCCGCTGGTCCGGGCCGGCGGGGAGTCGGGCGGAGCCGACGCCGCCGTGGCACGGACGATCATCCGCCGCGACCTGACCTTCGACCTGCTCGACCCGCGCACATGGATCGCGACCGGGGGCAAGCTCACGGTCCGGTCGTCCGACAGCGAGTTCTACAACACCGAGTGCGGCGTCCACGACGGCTACTTCCACCCCGTCTTCCCGAATACCGCCCCCACGGGCGCCCCGGCGACGGGCCCGGCCACGGACCCGTACGACCGCAGCCAGTCCGTGTCGGACGACCACAGCAAGGGGTGCGGGACGGTCACCCGTAGCTGATCGACGTAGTCCTGGCCCTGGCTCTGCCCGCCACTTCGCGAGGCAGAACAGTTGCCGAAGGGCGCCCTCCACCAGGACATCAACGCGAAGTTCGAGAACTTCGGAGCGGTGCGCGGAACCTACAGCGTCATCCAGGAGGACATCGTCAACGACGACCGCACGACCAAGTACGCGGCCGCCGACTGGAAGGCCGAGGTCGCCCTTCGCCGTTCCCTTCACCCAGGCGCTGGCCGCCTACGCGGATGACACGGACCAGATCCTGACCTCGGTGAACGTGGGCTACGTCCGCGCGGACACGTCGTCCACCTCGCCCTGGCAGGACCGGGCCGGCGTCCACATGTCCGTGTCGGTGGACACGGACCATGTCGTACGGGCGGTGTCCGACAGCCCCGAGGCCTACGCCACGGTCCGTGATGCCGCCACTCGGCGGGCCGCCGCCGATCTCGCCGCCACCCCCGCCACGGCCGGGAAGGAGACGCTCACTCTGCGGGCGAAGCTCTGCGGGCGGGTCCTCGGCTCGCTGGACGGGGTGGCGGAAAAGGTGAGGGGGAGCGTGGGACGGACCGGGGCGCGGAAGCGGAGCGGGGACGTCGCCGCCCGCCTGTCGGCACACGCGTCCGCGCCGCCCGCCTGCGGCCAGGACGCCGCCGGCCATCTGATCGACTCGTGGAAGCAGGTACTGAAGGGTGCCGACGCCACGGACGCGCTCGCGCGGCTGGAGACCCAGAGCATGGACATGAGCCGTGTCCGGGGCAAGGCGCTCGGCGCCGACAGCGGGCTCCAGGACGCTCTGGCGTACGGTTCCCGGGACAGTGCCCTCGCGGCCCGCGGCGATGCTCTCGACAAGCTCCGGTGACCGCGACGGCCGAGGAGCCCGGCGCCCCGGTTTGACCTCCGTCACCTTCGGGGTATTCTCTCCGGCTCGATTGGCGGAGCCCCCGCCCCGTATGGCAGACTGTCCGAGTTGCTCGGCCGAGTGTTGATGCTGCGCGCCTCCCGCCGGGAGGACCGGAAGCGAGTCCCACAGTACTCGTCGCCCTAACTGCCTGCGGGCAGCGCTGGGGCGGACGTACGGGAATCTTCCGGGAAGTGCGGTGCGGTACTGGCCAGGCACCCGGTGGGCCTGAGGCCCCCGGTCCGCGGTTCCGGAAGGGCCGTCGCATTCCCTGCAGGGATGTTCGAACAAGGGACATCCGTGTCAGCGAGAGAGCGACACGCCCGACCGCGTGGGTCGGAGGCGAGCAGGCAGCAGAAGGAATCCGCCGGGTTCCAGAGCGTAAGAAGAGACAGGACTACTGAGTAGCCATGGCGGGACAGAAGATCCGCATCCGGCTCAAGGCCTACGACCACGAGGTCATCGACTCCTCGGCGAAGAAGATCGTCGAGACGGTGACTCGCACTGGTGCGTCGGTCGCGGGCCCGGTGCCGCTGCCCACTGAGAAGAACGTGTACTGCGTCATCAAGTCGCCGCACAAGTACAAGGACTCGCGCGAGCACTTCGAGATGCGCACGCACAAGCGCCTGATCGACATTCTCGACCCGACCCCCAAGACCGTTGACTCTCTGATGCGACTCGACCTCCCGGCCGGTGTCGACATCGAGATCAAGCTCTGAGGCTGGTGGGCTGAGAATGGCTAAGCAGATCAAGGGCATCCTGGGCGAGAAGCTCGGCATGACGCAGGTGTGGGACGAGAACAACCGTGTTGTTCCGGTCACCGTCGTCAAGGCCGGCCCCAACGTCGTGACCCAGGTTCGTACGAACGACGTCGACGGCTACGAGTCGGTCCAGATCGCCTTCGGCGAGATCGACCCGCGCAAGGTGAACAAGCCCCTCAAGGGCCACTTCGCGAAGGCCGACGTCACCCCCCGTCGCCACCTTGTCGAGATCCGTACGGCGGACGCCTCCGAGTACACCCTCGGCCAGGAAGTCACCGCCGAGGTCTTCGAGGCCGGCGTGAAGGTCGACGTCACCGGCAAGAGCAAGGGCAAGGGCTTCGCCGGTGTCATGAAGCGTCACAACTTCAAGGGCCTCGGCGCCGGACACGGCACCCAGCGCAAGCACCGCTCTCCCGGTTCCATCGGTGGCTGCGCCACCCCGGGCCGCGTGTTCAAGGGCCTCCGCATGGCGGGTCGCATGGGCAACGAGCGGGTCACCACCCAGAACCTGACCGTCCACGCCGTTGACGCGGAGAAGGGTCTGCTGCTCATCAAGGGCGCGGTTCCCGGTCCGAACGGCGGCCTCGTCCTGGTCCGCACCGCGGCCAAGGGGGCCTGAGGTAACCGATGAGCACTGTTGACATCCTTTCGCCGGCGGGCGAGAAGGCCGGTTCCGTCGAGCTCCCCGCGGAGATCTTCGACGTGGAGAAGATCAGCATCCCGCTGATCCACCAGGTCGTCGTCGCGCAGCTGGCCGCGGCCCGTCAGGGCACGCACAAGACCAAGACCCGTGGCGAAGTCCGTGGTGGCGGCAAGAAGCCGTACCGCCAGAAGGGCACCGGCCGCGCCCGTCAGGGCTCGACCCGCGCGCCGCAGTTCGCCGGTGGTGGCGTCGTGCACGGTCCCGTGCCGCGTGACTACTCGCAGCGCACCCCGAAGAAGATGAAGGCCGCGGCCCTGCGCCACGCCCTCACCGACCGGGCGCGTCACAACCGCATCCACGTCGTCTCCGGCGTGGTCGAGGGCGAGAACCCCAGCACCAAGGCCGCCAGGTCGCTGTTCGGCAAGATCTCGGAGCGCAAGAACCTGCTCCTGGTCGTCGACCGCGCCGACGAGGCCGCGTGGCTGTCCGCCCGCAACCTGCCCCAGGTCCACATCCTGGAGCCGGGCCAGCTGAACACGTACGACGTTCTCGTCTCGGACGACGTGGTCTTCACCCAGGCCGCTTTCGAGTCCTTCGTCGCCGGCCCGAAGGCCAACGACACCGAAGGGACCGAGGTCTGATGGCTACCCGTCACCCGAGCATCGCCTCGAAGGCGGCCAAGGCCGCCAAGGCCGCGCGCGTCGCCAAGGCGAAGCGCCACGCCACCGAGGGCAAGAACACCGTCGAGACCCCGCTGAGCAAGTCGTACACGGACCCCCGTGACGTGCTGCTCAAGCCGGTCGTCTCCGAGAAGAGCTACGCGCTCCTCGACGAGAACAAGTACACGTTCATCGTCGACCCGAACGCCAACAAGACCCAGATCAAGCAGGCCGTCCAGGCGGTCTTCTCGGTCAAGGTCACCGGGGTCAACACGATCAACCGCCAGGGCAAGCGCAAGCGCACGAAGACCGGTTTCGGTCAGCGTGCCGGCAGCAAGCGCGCGATCGTGACCCTCGCCGAGGGCGACCGTATCGACATCTTCGGCGGTCCGACCGCCTAAGGGCGGTCCGGATCGTCCGATATCGGACGAGGACTGAGAAATGGGAATCCGCAAGTACAAGCCGACTACGCCGGGCCGTCGTGGCGCCAGCGTCGCCGACTTCGTCGAGGTCACGCGGTCCACGCCGGAGAAGTCGCTGGTCCGCCCCCTGCACAGCAAGGGCGGCCGTAACAACGCCGGTCGTGTGACCGTTCGCCACCAGGGTGGCGGACACAAGCGCGCCTACCGAGTGATCGACTTCCGTCGTCACGACAAGGACGGCGTGCCGGCGAAGGTCGCGCACATCGAGTACGACCCCAACCGCACCGCGCGCATCGCGCTGCTGCACTACGCCGACGGCGAGAAGCGCTACATCCTCGCCCCGCGCAACCTGCAGCAGGGTGACCGCGTCGAGAACGGTCCCGGGGCCGACATCAAGCCGGGCAACAACCTGGCCCTCCGCAACATCCCGGTCGGTACCACGATCCACGCGATCGAGCTCCGTCCCGGTGGCGGTGCCAAGTTCGCCCGCTCCGCCGGTGCCTCCGTGCAGCTGCTCGCGAAGGAGGGCGCCTACGCCCACCTGCGCATGCCGTCCGGTGAGATCCGCCTGGTCGACGTCCGCTGCCGCGCCACCATCGGCGAGGTCGGCAACGCCGAGCAGTCCAACATCAACTGGGGTAAGGCCGGCCGTAAGCGGTGGCTGGGCGTTCGCCCGACCGTCCGTGGTGTCGTCATGAACCCGGTTGACCACCCGCACGGTGGTGGTGAGGGCCGGACCTCCGGTGGTCGCCACCCTGTGTCCCCGTGGGGCAAGAAGGAAGGCCGTACTCGTTCGCCCAAGAAGGCGTCGAACAAGTACATCGTCCGCCGCCGCAAGACGAACAAGAAGCGCTAAGGACGGGTTGAGATGCCTCGTAGCCTGAAGAAGGGGCCCTTCGTCGACGACCACCTGATCAAGAAGGTGGACGCCCAGAACGAAGCCGGCACCAAGAACGTCATCAAGACCTGGTCCCGTCGCTCCATGATCGTCCCGGCCATGCTCGGCCACACGCTCGCGGTGCACAACGGCAAGACCCACATCCCGGTGTTCGTCACCGAGTCGATGGTCGGCCACAAGCTCGGCGAGTTCTCGCCGACCCGCACCTTCCGGGGCCACGTCAAGGACGACCGGAAGTCGAAGCGCCGCTAGTAGCGGATCGCATTCAGACACGTAAGTAACTGAGAGGGACAACCATGGAAGCCAGGGCCCAGGCGCGGTACATCCGCGTTACGCCCATGAAGGCCCGCCGCGTGGTGGACCTTATCCGTGGCATGGATGCCACGGAGGCTCAGGCTGTTCTGCGATTCGCTCCGCAGGCAGCCTCCGTGCCGGTCGGCAAGGTGCTCGACAGCGCCATCGCCAACGCCGCGCACAACTACGACCACACCGACGCCGACAGCCTCTTCATTTCCGAGGCGTACGTCGACGAGGGCCCGACCCTGAAGCGGTTCCGTCCGCGTGCCCAGGGCCGTGCCTACCGGATCCGCAAGCGGACCAGCCACATCACCGTGGTCGTCAGCAGCAAGGAAGGAACCCGGTAATGGGCCAGAAGGTTAACCCGCATGGGTTCCGGCTCGGTGTCACGACCGACTTCAAGTCGCGTTGGTACGCCGACAAGCTGTACAAGGACTACGTCAAGGAAGACGTCGCCATCCGTCGGATGATGACGTCCGGCATGGAGCGCGCCGGTATCTCGAAGGTCGAGATCGAGCGCACCCGTGACCGCGTGCGGGTGGACATCCACACCGCCCGTCCCGGCATCGTCATCGGCCGCCGTGGCGCCGAGGCCGACCGCATCCGCGGCGACCTCGAGAAGCTCACGGGCAAGCAGGTCCAGCTGAACATCCTCGAGGTCAAGAACCCCGAGACCGACGCTCAGCTGGTTGCTCAGGCCGTTGCCGAGCAGCTCTCCTCCCGCGTCTCCTTCCGCCGTGCCATGCGCAAGAGCATGCAGTCGGCGATGAAGGCGGGCGCCAAGGGCATCAAGATCCAGTGCGGTGGCCGCCTCGGCGGCGCCGAGATGTCCCGCTCGGAGTTCTACCGCGAGGGCCGCGTGCCCCTGCACACGCTCCGCGCGAACGTGGACTACGGCTTCTTCGAGGCCAAGACGACCTTCGGCCGTATCGGCGTGAAGGTCTGGATCTACAAGGGCGACGTCAAGAACATCGCCGAGGTCCGCGCCGAGAACGCTGCGGCCCGTGCGGGTAACCGCCCGGCCCGTGGTGGTGCCGACCGCCCGGCCCGTGGTGGCCGTGGTGGCGAGCGGCGCGGTCGCAAGCCGCAGCAGGCTGCCGGCGCCGAGGCCCCCAAGGCCGAGGCCCCCGCCGCTCCGGCTGAGAGCACCGGAACGGAGGCCTGACCGACATGCTGATCCCCCGTAGGGTCAAGCACCGCAAGCAGCATCACCCGAAGCGTCGCGGTGAGGCCAAGGGCGGTACGACGGTCGCGTTCGGCGAGTACGGCATCCAGGCCCTCACGCCGGCGTACGTGACCAACCGCCAGATCGAGGCGGCCCGTATCGCGATGACCCGCCACATCAAGCGTGGCGGCAAGGTCTGGATCAACATCTACCCGGACCGCCCGCTCACGAAGAAGCCGGCCGAGACCCGCATGGGTTCCGGTAAGGGTTCGCCGGAGTGGTGGATCGCGAACGTGCACCCGGGACGGGTCATGTTCGAGCTGTCCTACCCGAACGAGAAGATTGCGCGTGAGGCTCTCACTCGTGCGGCTCACAAGCTGCCGATGAAGTGCCGCATCGTCAAGCGCGAGGCAGGTGAAGCGTGATGTCGGTCGGTACCAAGGCGTCCGAGCTGCGCGAACTGGGCAACGAGGAGCTTCTGGGCAAGCTCCGCGAGGCCAAGGAAGAGCTGTTCAACCTCCGCTTCCAGGCGGCCACGGGTCAGCTCGAGAACCACGGCCGTCTCAAGGCGGTCCGCAAGGACATCGCGCGGATCTACACCCTGATGCGCGAGCGTGAGCTGGGCATCGAAACGGTGGAGAACGCCTGATGAGCGAGAAGAACGTGACTGAGAACGCAGAGGCCCGCGGCTTCCGCAAGACCCGTGAGGGTCTCGTCGTCAGCGACAAGATGGACAAGACCGTCGTCGTCGCCGTCGAGGACCGCGTCAAGCACGCGCTGTACGGCAAGGTCATCCGCCGTACGAACAAGCTCAAGGCGCACGACGAGCAGAACGCCGCGGGTGTCGGCGACCGCGTCCTCCTCATGGAGACCCGGCCGCTGTCCGCGACGAAGCGCTGGCGCGTCGTCGAGATCCTCGAAAAGGCCAAGTAATTCTCCTGCGGGGCATCCCTCGCAGGACAGTTCCGCCAGGCTCCGGGAGCCGCTCCGCTGAGCGGCTCCCGGGGAACCGGCAGACAAACAGGAGATAGACGTGATCCAGCAGGAGTCGCGACTGCGCGTCGCCGACAACACTGGTGCGAAGGAAATCCTTTGCATCCGTGTGCTCGGTGGCTCCGGTCGCCGCTACGCGGGCATCGGTGACGTCATCGTCGCCACCGTCAAGGACGCGATCCCCGGTGGCAACGTGAAGAAGGGTGACGTCGTCAAGGCGGTCATCGTTCGCACCGTCAAGGAGCGCCGCCGTCCGGACGGCTCGTACATCCGCTTCGACGAGAACGCCGCCGTCATTCTGAAGAACGACGGCGACCCTCGCGGCACCCGTATCTTCGGCCCGGTCGGCCGTGAGCTGCGCGAGAAGAAGTTCATGAAGATCATCTCGCTCGCGCCGGAGGTGCTGTAAGCATGAAGATCAAGAAGGGCGACCTGGTCCAGGTCATCACCGGCAAGGACAAGGGCAAGCAGGGCAAGGTCATTGCCGCTTACCCGCGCGAGGAGCGCGTCCTGGTCGAGGGTGTCAACCGGGTCAAGAAGCACACCAAGGCCGGTCCGACCGCCAGCGGTTCTCAGGCCGGCGGCATCGTCACGACCGAGGCGCCGATCCACGTCTCCAACGTCCAGCTGGTCGTTGAGAAGGACGGCAACAAGGTCGTCACGCGTGTCGGCTACCGCTTCGACGACGAAGGCAACAAGATCCGCGTTGCCAAGCGGACGGGTGAGGACATCTGATGGCTACCACCACCACTCCGCGTCTGAAGACGAAGTACCGCGAGGAGATCGCGGGCAAGCTGCGTGACGAGTTCAAGTACGAGAACGTCATGCAGATCCCCGGCCTCGTCAAGATCGTGGTCAACATGGGTGTGGGCGACGCCGCCCGCGACTCCAAGCTGATCGAGGGCGCCATCCGCGACCTCTCCACGATCACCGGCCAGAAGCCGCAGGTCACCAAGGCCCGCAAGTCCATCGCGCAGTTCAAGCTGCGCGAGGGCCAGCCGATCGGTGCCCACGTCACGCTCCGTGGCGACCGCATGTGGGAGTTCCTGGACCGCACCCTGTCGCTCGCGCTGCCGCGCATCCGCGACTTCCGCGGCCTGTCCCCCAAGCAGTTCGACGGCCGTGGCAACTACACCTTCGGTCTCACGGAGCAGGTCATGTTCCACGAGATCGACCAGGACAAGATCGACCGTACCCGGGGCATGGACATCACCGTGGTCACCACGGCGACCAACGACGCTGAGGGCCGCGCGCTCCTTCGTCACCTCGGCTTCCCGTTCAAGGAGGCGTGAGCGAGATGGCGAAGAAGGCTCTGATTGCCAAGGCTGCTCGCAAGCCCAAGTTCGGTGTGCGTGGCTACACCCGCTGCCAGCGCTGCGGCCGTCCGCACTCCGTGTACCGCAAGTTCGGCCTCTGCCGCGTGTGCCTTCGTGAGATGGCTCACCGTGGCGAGCTGCCGGGCGTGACCAAGAGCTCCTGGTAATCCCTGTAACAGGGGATTCCGGAAGCTCTCGGTAAGCATCTGGGTCGGCAGGGGCCCTTCTCCGCATGCCGTAGGCTTGCGGGGTTGGGCGCCTGTCGCGCCCGTACGACTTACTACGCCGTAGGTCCACCGCGCCGCACCCGCCCCGTCTCGGATCGGGGAGAGGGATGGCGCACCAGGAAACCCCGGCGAGAGAGGCCGAAGGCCAATTCATGACCATGACTGATCCGATCGCAGACATGCTTACGCGTCTGCGGAACGCGAACTCGGCATACCACGACTCCGTGACGATGCCGGCATCGAAGATCAAGTCGCACATCGCGGAGATCCTCCAGCAGGAGGGCTTCATCACGGGCTGGAAGGTCGAGGACGCCGAGGTCGGCAAGAACCTCGTTCTTGAGCTGAAGTTCGGCCCGAACCGTGAGCGCTCCATCGCGGGCATCAAGCGGATCTCCAAGCCCGGTCTCCGGGTGTACGCGAAGTCCACCAACCTGCCCAAGGTCCTCGGTGGCCTCGGCGTGGCGATCATCTCCACGTCGCACGGTCTCCTGACCGACAAGCAGGCCGGCAAGAAGGGCGTGGGTGGGGAAGTCCTCGCCTACGTCTGGTAGCGGAAGGGAACGGAGGAAACAGCTATGTCGCGTATTGGCAAGCTCCCCATCACGGTTCCCGCCGGCGTGGACGTCACCATCGACGGCCGGACGGTCTCGGTCAAGGGCCCCAAGGGCACGCTGACCCACACCGTCGTCGCGCCGATCGACATCGTCAAGGGTGAGGACGGCGTTCTGAACGTCACCCGTCCGAACGACGAGCGTCAGAACAAGGCCCTGCACGGCCTGTCCCGCACGCTGGTGGCGAACATGATCACCGGCGTGACCCAGGGTTACGTGAAGAAGCTCGAAATCAGCGGTGTCGGTTACCGCGTCACGGCCAAGGGCTCGAACCTCGAGTTCGCGCTCGGCTACAGCCACCCGATCGTCGTCGAGGCGCCCGAGGGAATCACCTTCAAGGTGGAGACCCCGACCCGCTTCCAGGTCGAGGGCATCGACAAGCAGAAGGTCGGCGAGGTTGCGGCCAACATCCGCAAGCTGCGCAAGCCCGACCCGTACAAGGCCAAGGGCGTCAAGTACGAGGGCGAAGTCATCCGCCGCAAGGTCGGAAAGGCGGGTAAGTAAGCCATGGCATACGGGCAGAAGATCCTCAAGGGCGACGCCTACAAGCGCGCCGCGATCAAGCGCCGTCACATCCGGATTCGCAAGAACCTTTCCGGTACGGCGGAGCGTCCCCGTCTGGTCGTGACCCGCTCCAACCGCCACATCGTGGCGCAGGTGATCGACGACCTCAAGGGCCACACCCTGGCGTCCGCGTCCACCCTGGACGCGTCGGTCCGCGGTGGCGAGGGCGACAAGTCCGCGCAGGCCAAGCAGGTCGGCGCCCTGGTCGCCGAGCGTGCCAAGGCCGCCGGTGTCGAGGCTGTCGTGTTCGACCGTGGTGGCAACCAGTACGCCGGGCGCATCGCCGCCCTGGCGGACGCCGCCCGCGAAGCCGGGCTCAAGTTCTGAGCCTGCCGTAGCTAGCGGAAAAAGAGAGAGGTAATTCCAATGGCTGGACCCCAGCGCCGCGGTGGCGGTGCCGGTGGCGGCGAGCGGCGGGACCGGAAGGGCCGTGACGGCGGCGCTGCTGCCGCCGAGAAGACCGCGTACGTTGAGCGCGTCGTCGCGATCAACCGCGTCGCCAAGGTTGTGAAGGGTGGTCGTCGCTTCAGCTTCACCGCGCTGGTCGTGGTGGGCGACGGTGACGGCACCGTGGGTGTCGGTTACGGCAAGGCCAAGGAGGTGCCGGCCGCCATCGCCAAGGGCGTTGAGGAGGCCAAGAAGCACTTCTTCAAGGTCCCCCGTATCCAGGGCACCATCCCGCACCCGATCCAGGGTGAGAAGGCTGCCGGCGTCGTGCTGCTCAAGCCCGCGTCCCCGGGTACCGGTGTTATCGCCGGTGGTCCGGTGCGCGCCGTGCTCGAGTGCGCCGGTATCCACGACATCCTGTCGAAGTCGCTCGGCTCCGACAACGCGATCAACATCGTGCACGCGACCGTGGAGGCCCTGAAGGGCCTGCAGCGTCCGGAGGAGGTCGCGGCCCGCCGCGGTCTGCCTCTTGAGGACGTCGCTCCCGCGGCTCTTCTCCGTGCGCGTGCCGGGGCTGGTGCGTAATGGCCCAGCTCAAGATCACGCAGGTTAAGTCGTACATCGGCAGCAAGCAGAACCACCGCGACACCCTGCGGTCCCTTGGTCTCAAGGGCATCAACACGCAGGTCGTCAAGGAGGACCGCCCCGAGTTCCGCGGCATGGTGCACACCGTCCGCCACCTCGTGACGGTCGAGGAGGTCGACTGATCATGGCGGAGCAGAACCCGCTGAAGATCCACAACCTCCGTCCCGCCCCCGGCGCCAAGACCGCCAAGACCCGTGTCGGTCGTGGTGAGGCGTCGAAGGGTAAGACGGCCGGTCGTGGTACCAAGGGCACGAAGGCCCGCTACCAGGTTCCGGAGCGCTTCGAGGGTGGCCAGATGCCGCTCCACATGCGCCTCCCGAAGCTGAAGGGCTTCAAGAACCCGTTCAAGACCGAGTTCCAGGTCGTGAACCTCGACAAGCTGGCCGCGCTCTACCCCGAGGGTGGCGAGGTCACGGTCGAGGGTCTGGTGGCCAAGGGTGCGGTTCGCAAGAACAGCCTCGTCAAGGTCCTCGGCCAGGGCGAGATCTCCGTGGCGCTGCAGGTGACGGTCGACGCCGTCTCCGGCTCCGCCAAGGAGAAGATCACCGCCGCCGGCGGTACGGTCACCGAGCTGGTCTGAGTCCCTCAGGTCCCTCGATGACATGAACGATCCCGACCGGGGATACCCCACATATGGGGTATCCCCGGTCGGTCGTTCCTAGGGAAGTGCTCTCGCCGGTAAGGTGGCCAGCACTGCCCACTTTCATTGGGCGCTCCCCATGGGGCACCCTGAGCGGCAGTTGACCGTTAGTAATTCGTCTGTATCCGTCGAACCTCAAGACCGTCACCCTTGACGCAGTTGCGCGGGGGTCGCAGGAGGCACCGTGCTCACCGCGTTCGCCCGGGCGTTCAAGACGCCCGACCTGCGCAAGAAGCTGCTCTTCACGCTGGCCATCATCGTGGTCTACCGCGTCGGTACCCACATCCCGATCCCCGGCGTCAACTACAAGGCCGTCCAGCAGTGTGTGAGCGAGGCGGGGGCCAACCAGGGCCTGTTCGGCCTCGTGAACATGTTCAGTGGCGGCGCGCTGCTCCAGATCACGGTCTTCGCGCTCGGCATCATGCCGTACATCACGGCCAGCATCATCCTTCAGCTGCTGACCGTGGTCATCCCGCGCCTGGAGGCCCTGAAGAAGGAGGGCCAGGCCGGCACGGCGAAGATCACGCAGTACACCCGGTACCTGACCGTGGCGCTCGCCATCCTGCAGGGCACCGGCCTCGTCGCCACCGCCCGCAGCGGCGCGCTCTTCAACGGCTGCTCGGTCGCGTCGAGCATCGTCCCGGACCAGGCGATCTTCACGACGATCACGATGGTGGTCTGCATGACCGCCGGCACGTGTGTCGTGATGTGGCTGGGTGAGCTGATCACCGACCGTGGCATCGGCAACGGCATGTCGATCCTGATGTTCATCTCGATCGCCGCGACCTTCCCGTCCGCCCTGTGGGCCATCAAGAAGCAGGGCACCCTGGCCGACGGCTGGATCGAGTTCGGCACCGTGATCCTCGTGGGTCTGGTGATGGTCGCGCTCGTCGTCTTCGTCGAGCAGGCCCAGCGCCGCATCCCCGTGCAGTACGCGAAGCGCATGATCGGCCGCCGGTCCTACGGCGGTACGTCCACGTACATCCCGCTCAAGGTGAACCAGGCGGGTGTGATTCCCGTCATCTTCGCCTCCTCGCTGCTCTACATTCCGGCGCTCGTGGCGCAGTTCGCGGGGGGCAAGTCGGGCTGGAAGACCTGGATCGAGCAGAACCTGACCAAGGGCGACCACCCGATTTACATCACCTTGTACTTCTTGCTCATCGTTTTCTTCGCGTTCTTCTACGTGGCGATCTCCTTCAACCCCGAGGAAGTCGCCGACAACATGAAGAAGTATGGTGGCTTCATCCCGGGCATCCGGGCTGGCCGACCGACCGCTGAGTACCTCAGCTACGTGCTCAACCGGATCACCTGGCCGGGTTCGCTGTATCTGGGTCTGATTGCTCTCGTGCCAACAATGGCGTTGGTCGGGTTCGGGGCGACGAACAACTTCCCGTTCGGCGGTACCAGCATCCTGATCATCGTGGGTGTCGGTCTCGAGACGGTGAAGCAGATCGAGAGCCAGCTCCAGCAGCGCAATTACGAAGGGTTCCTCCGCTGATGCGTATCGTCCTCGTCGGGCCGCCGGGTGCCGGTAAGGGAACGCAAGCCGTCCGCCTTGCCGCAGAGCTGAAGATTCCGCACATCTCCACGGGCGACCTGTTCCGGGCCAACATCAGCCAGCAGACGGAGCTGGGCAAGCTCGCGAAGTCCTACATGGACCGCGGTGAGCTGGTGCCGGACTCCGTCACCATCGACATGGCCAAGGACCGCATGGAGCAGCAGGACGCCGAGGGCGGCTTCCTGCTCGACGGCTTCCCGCGGAACGTGGACCAGGCCGAGGCGCTGGACGGGCTGCTGGAGACCGAGGACTTCAAGCTGGACGCCGTCCTGGACCTGGAGGTCCCGGAGGACGAGGTCGTCAAGCGCATCGCCGGACGCCGCATCTGCCGCAACGACTCGTCCCACGTCTTCCATGTGACGTACAGCCCGCCGAAGAAAGAGGGCGTGTGCGACGTCTGCGGCGGTGAGCTGTACCAGCGCGACGACGACAGCGAGGAGACCGTCCGCACGCGGCTGGAGGTCTACCACACGCAGACCGAGCCGATCATCGACTACTACAAGGCGCAGGGTCTGGTCGTGACGATCTCCTCCCTGGGCCCGGTGGACGAGATCACGCAGCGGGCGCTGGAGGCTCTCAAGCGCGAGAAGGCCGAGCAGTAGTCTCAAGGCTTCCGGCCTTCCGGCCGCGGTGCCCTCCCGGGGCGCCGCGGCCGTAGTGTTGTACAGATATCCCAGCCGATGTGAGTGACGGAGAGCGCAGGCCCCCATGGTGCAGATCAAGACGCCCGAGCAGATCGCCAAGATGCGTGCGGCGGGCCTGGTCGTCGCCGCCATCCACGCGGCCACCCGCGAGGCCGCGGTGCCCGGCGCCTCCACCAAGGACCTGGACGAGGTGGCCCGCAAGGTCCTCGCCGAGCACGGCGCGAAGTCGAACTTCCTCGGCTACGGCGGCTTCCCCGCGACCATCTGCACCTCCGTGAACGACGTCGTCGTGCACGGCATCCCCTCCGACGACGTGGTCCTCAAGTCCGGCGACATCATCTCCATCGACTGCGGCGCGATCATCGACGGCTGGCACGGCGACGCGGCGTACACGGCCTTCGTGGGCTCCGGTCACGCTCCGGAGCTGGTCGAGCTGTCCCGGGTGACGGAAGAGTCGATGTGGGCTGGCATCGCGGCGATGAAGCAGGGCAACCGCCTGGTCGACGTCTCCAAGGCGATCGAGACGTACATCCGCCGCCAGCCGAAGCCGGGCGGCGGCAAGTACGGGATCATCGAGGACTACGGCGGCCACGGCATCGGCACCGAGATGCACATGGACCCGCACCTGCTGAACTATGTCGACCGCCGCCGCGGCAAGGGCCCCAAGCTGGTCCCCGGCTTCTGCCTCGCGATCGAGCCGATGGTCTCCCTCGGCACCCCGCGCACGGAGGTCCTGTCGGACGACTGGACGGTCATCACGACGGACGGCACCTGGTCCTCCCACTGGGAGCACTCGGTGGCTCTGACGGCAGAGGGCCCGCTGGTCCTGACGGCCCCCGACGGCGGCAAGGCGAAGCTGGCGGAGTACGGGATCACGGCGGCACCGGATCCGCTCGCCTGACGACCGACCGACCCGGCCACGACCGCCGGTCGCGGGCCGGAGCAGCCGCTCGAAGCGTGTGAGGCGCCCCCGGCGCCGAGCCCGCGAGAGCGGCGTCAAGGACGGGTCGGCGGCAAGGCCAAGCCGGCGGAGTACGGCATTCGGGCCGCTCCCGATCCGCTCGCTTAGTGATCTTCCGAGTAGGGCAGACTTCCTCGATTCGCCTTTCAGGGTGCGCCGACGTAGACTGACTCGTCGGCTCTCGTGCACCCGCATGTCCGCATGCGTGCAAGAGGGTCGATCAAGGTAGTCGATTCGAAGGGCGAAGCGTGGCCAAGAAGCAAGGTGCCATCGAGATCGAGGGCACTGTCGTCGAGTCTCTGCCGAACGCCATGTTCAAGGTCGAGCTCCAGAACGGCCACCAGGTCCTGGCACACATCAGCGGCAAGATGCGTATGCACTACATCCGCATCCTCCCTGACGACCGGGTCGTGGTGGAGCTGTCTCCGTACGACCTGACGCGTGGCCGGATCGTCTACCGCTACAAGTAGATCTTGCCCGCACCCCGGATCTCCTCGGGGTGATGGCACTGACCCGGAGAACCTCACCATGAAGGTCAAGCCGAGCGTCAAGAAGATCTGCGACAAGTGCAGGGTGATCCGCCGTCACGGTCGGGTCATGGTCATTTGCGAGAACCCGCGCCACAAGCAGCGCCAGGGCTGAAGCACGACCATCTCCCTCTGCACCTCTATCGCAGAGATTCGCGCGACGCGAGCTGAATTGTTCATACGCAGAACCCGAGCCAGTCGGCTCGACACCCTCGGTTCGGAGGCCGAGGACCCGGTTCGTACCTGGTACGGCGGCCGGGAGCCGGTTCTGTGGAAGACCTCCGAAAGATCACCAGGAGCCATTGAATGGCACGCGTTTCCGGTGTTGACATCCCGCGCGAAAAGCGCGTGGAGGTCGCCCTCACCTACGTGTTCGGCATCGGCCGGACGCTCTCGCAGCAGACGCTGGCCGAGACCGGTATCGACCCGAACACCCGCGTTCGCGACCTGAGCGAAGAGCAGCTCGTCGCGATTCGTGAGTACGTCGACAACAACATCAAGACCGAGGGTGACCTCCGTCGCGAGATCCAGGCCGACATCCGCCGCAAGGTCGAGATCGGCTGCTACCAGGGTCTCCGTCACCGTCGCGGTCTGCCCGTCCGCGGTCAGCGCACCAGCACCAACGCCCGCACCCGCAAGGGCCCGCGTCGCGCCATCGCCGGTAAGAAGAAGCCGGGCAAGAAGTAGTCCGCAGCGGACTCGCCGTCCAGCGGTCTTCGCTGTAGGACCGACCACCTCCCGTAGGAGTTATAGATGCCCCCCAAGGGTCGTCAGGGCGCTGCCAAGAAGGTGCGCCGCAAGGAAAAGAAGAACGTCGCTCACGGCCACGCGCACATCAAGAGCACGTTCAACAACACGATCGTCTCCATCACGGACCCGTCCGGCAACGTGATCTCCTGGGCCTCCGCCGGCCACGTCGGCTTCAAGGGCTCCCGGAAGTCCACGCCGTTCGCCGCGCAGATGGCCGCCGAGTCGGCTGCCCGCCGCGCCCAGGAGCACGGCATGCGCAAGGTCGACGTGTTCGTGAAGGGCCCGGGTTCCGGTCGTGAGACCGCGATCCGCTCCCTGCAGGCCACGGGCCTCGAGGTCGGCTCCATCCAGGACGTCACCCCGACCCCGCACAACGGCTGCCGCCCGCCGAAGCGCCGCCGCGTCTGACGCGCAGCGCTCCGCAGGTTTCGGGGTTTCGGGCGGTACGGCCTCTGTGAGGAAGCCGTACCGCCCGTACCCTTGCAGTACAGAGTCGGGCGTCAAATAGCGGGCGCCCCTGACTGAAGGATTATCCATGCTGATCGCTCAGCGTCCCTCGTTGGCCGAAGAGGTCGTCGACGAGTTCCGCTCCCGGTTCGTGATCGAGCCGCTGGAGCCGGGCTTCGGCTACACCCTCGGCAACTCCCTGCGCCGTACC
>NZ_JBVHMR010000023.1:0-122599 GCF_055558375.1 Streptomyces sp. NPDC025793
TCGAACACAGCCCACTCGTCGTCCGTGAGATCACCCCGGGTCATCTCGCCTGTCTACCGCCCCGGCCAGGCCGGGACAGCAAAACAGCCAAACCCGTGATCTCAACTCGGCACACTCCCTAGCATGGGGCCGTGGATCACGAGGCCCCCGTCTCTCTGCACCAGCTCCCGGTCCCGGGCGAGGACCGGTACGTCTCGCTGGCGCTCGTCAACACCCGGTTCACCGTCAGCCACGGCCGCGTCGACTTCCTCGACGACGCCGGGGCCGCCCATCTGTGGCTCGTCCGGCACGCGCTGCTGCCCGACCGGGTGGAGCTGAACGGCAGGCAGTCCGGCCGGCTGCGCACCCTCCGTGAGGCGCTGCGCGCCCTGTTCGAGGCCCGCGCCGCCGCGGCGCCTCCGGCCGCCGCCGCCCTCGACGCCCTGAACGCCGCCCTCGCGGCCGCCCCCGCCACCCCCAGGCTCGCCTGGGCCGCCGACGGCCCCCACCGCGCCGACGTCCCCGACACCGGCAACCCGGCCGCCGCCGCCCTCTCGCTCCTCGCCGAGGACGCCGCCGACCTGCTCACCGGCGCCGACGCGGGCCAGCTCACCGAGTGCGCCGCCCAGGGCTGCGCCCGCTGGTTCCTGCGCTCCCACGGCGCCCGCCGCTGGTGCACCACCAAGTGCGGCAACCGCGTCCGCGCGGCCCGGGCCTACGCGGCCCGGAAGGGGCAGGTGACATGACCGCGCAGTGCGTTGCATAAAACTGCAACGCTACGTATAGTCATGCCATCAAGAGGAGGATGGACATGGCGGTACGTGCGGCGGTGGCCGGAGCGAGCGGGTACGCGGGCGGAGAGGTCCTGCGGCTGCTCCTCGCGCACCCCGGGGTCGAGATCGGTGCCCTGACCGGAAACTCCAACGCCGGCCAGCGGCTCGGCGCGCTCCAGCCCCACCTGCTGCCGCTGGCCGACCGGATCCTGACCGAGACCACGGCCGAGGCGCTCGCCGGACACGACGTCGTCTTCCTGGCACTGCCGCACGGGCAGTCCGCCGCGGTCGCCGAGCAGCTCGGCCCCGACGTCCTCGTGGTCGACATGGGCGCCGACTTCCGGCTGAAGGACCCGGCCGACTGGGAGCGGTTCTACGGCTCCGCGCACGCCGGCACCTGGCCCTACGGCCTGCCCGAACTGCCGGGTGCCCGCGCCGCGTTGGAGGGGTCCAAGCGCATCGCGGTGCCCGGTTGCTACCCCACCGCCGTCTCCCTCGCCCTGTTCCCGGCGTACGCGGCCGGACTCGCCGAGCCCGAGGCGGTGATCGTCGCCGCGTCCGGCACCTCCGGCGCGGGCAAGGCCCCCAAGCCGCACCTGCTGGGCAGCGAGGTCATGGGCTCCATGACGCCGTACGGCGTCGGCGGCGGCCACCGGCACACCCCCGAGATGATCCAGAACCTCAGCGGCGTGGCCGGGGAGCGGGTCGCGGTGTCCTTCACGCCGACCCTCGCCCCGATGCCCCGCGGCATCCTCGCCACCTGCAACGCCGCGGCGAAGCCCGGGGTCACCGCGGAGTCCGTGCGGGCCGCGTACGAGAAGGCCTACGCCGACGAGACGTTCGTCCATCTGCTCCCCGAGGGCCAGTGGCCCGCGACGGCGTCCGTCTACGGTTCCAACGCCGTTCAGGTGCAGGTCGCGTACGACGAGGCCATGGGCCGCATCATCGCGATCAGCGCCATCGACAACCTCACCAAGGGCACCGCCGGCGGTGCCGTCCAGAGCATGAACATCGCCCTGGGTCTCGACGAGACCACCGGGCTTACGACGATCGGAGTCGCACCGTGAGCGACGCACGCGCAGCCGCCGGGCGGCAGACGACTGGGGGCACCTCCCCGGCACTCAAGGCACTGGGGGAGAAAGCCGCACCGCTGCGCTGCGCGGGCGGAGAAGCGAACGAGGAGACACAGTGAGCGTCACGGCAGCGAAGGGATTCACGGCGGCCGGCATCGCCGCCGGGATCAAGGGGAACGGCAACCCCGACCTGGCCCTCGTGGTCAACGACGGTCCGCGCCGCGCCGCCGCCGGTGTCTTCACCTCCAACCGTGTGAAGGCCGCGCCGGTGCTGTGGTCCGAGCAGGTCCTCAAGGCGGGCGAGCTGACCGCGGTCGTCCTCAACTCCGGCGGCGCCAACGCCTGTACGGGCCCCAAGGGCTTCCAGGACACCCACGCCACCGCCGAGAAGGTCGCCGAGTCCCTCAACGCGGCGGGTCACGACCGGACCGGCGGCCACGCCCCGGGTCAGGTCGCCGTCTGCTCCACCGGCCTGATCGGCGTCCTGCTGCCGATGGACAAGCTGCTGCCCGGCGTCGACAAGGCCGTCGCCCAGCTCAGCCCGCACGGCGGCGAGAAGGCCGCCATCGCCATCAAGACCACCGACACCGTCCACAAGACCTCCGTGGTCACCAAGGCCGGCTGGACCGTCGGCGGCATGGCCAAGGGCGCCGGCATGCTCGCGCCCGGCCTCGCCACCATGCTGGTCGTCCTCACCACCGACGCCGACCTCGACAGCGCGACCCTGGACCGCGCCCTGCGCGCGGCCACCAGGGTCACCTTCGACCGCGTCGACTCCGACGGCTGCATGTCCACCAACGACACCGTGCTGCTGCTCTCCTCCGGTGCCTCCGAAGTCACCCCGGAGTACGAGGAGTTCGCCGAGGCCGTACGGACCGTCTGCGACGACCTGGGCCGCCAGCTCATCGGCGACGCCGAGGGCGCCAGCAAGGACATCAAGGTCGAGGTGATCAACGCGGCCAGCGAGGCGGACGCCGTCGAGGTGGGCCGCTCCATCGCCCGCAACAACCTCCTCAAGTGCGCCATCCACGGCGAGGACCCCAACTGGGGCCGCGTCCTCTCCGCGATCGGCACCACCGCCGCCGCCTTCGAGCCGGACCGGCTGAACGTCGCCATCAACGGCGTCTGGGTGTGCAAGAACGGCTCCGTCGGCGAGGACCGCGACCTGGTCGACATGCGCTACCGCGAGGTGCGCATCACCGCCGATCTCGCCGCGGGCAGCGAGACCGCGACCATCTGGACCAACGACCTGACCGCCGACTACGTCCACGAGAACAGCGCCTACTCCTCATGACCACGACGCGTAAACACACCGCGCTCCCCAAGGCCCAGATCCTCATCGAGGCCCTGCCCTGGCTCACCCGGCACAACGGCAAGACCGTCGTGATCAAGTTCGGCGGCAACGCCATGGTCGACGAGGAGCTGAAGGCCGCGTTCGCCCAGGACGTCGTCTTCCTCCACCACGCCGGCCTCAAGCCCGTCGTCGTGCACGGCGGCGGCCCGCAGATCAGCGCCGCCCTCGACCGGCACGGCATCGTCAGCGAGTTCAAGGCGGGCCTGCGCGTCACCACCGAGGACGCCATGGACGTCGTACGGATGGTGCTCGCGGGCCAGGTGCAGCGCGAGCTGGTCGGCCTGCTCAACCAGCACGGCCCGCTCGCCGTCGGCCTGACCGGCGAGGACGCCCACACCATCACCGCGACCCGGCACACCCCCGAGATCGACGGCGAGCCGGTCGACATCGGCCGGGTCGGCGAGATCACCGACATCGACACGGGCGCGATCGACGCCCTGCTGGCGGACGGCCGCATCCCGGTCGTCTCCTCCATCGCCCGCAGTCAGGACGACGGACATGTCTACAACGTCAATGCCGATACGGCGGCTGCGGCACTCGCTGCCGCTCTGGGCGCCGAGACCCTCATGGTCCTCACCGACGTCGAGGGACTCTACGAGGACTGGCCGAACTCCGACGAGGTGATCAGCCGCCTCACCGCTTCCCAACTGGAGAAGCTGCTGCCGGAGTTGAGCTCCGGCATGGTGCCGAAGATGGAGGGCTGCCTGCACGCCGTGCGAGGCGGCGTGCGGACCGCCCGCGTCATCGACGGCCGGGTCCAGCACTCGATCCTGCTGGAGATCTTCACCGACGAAGGCATCGGCACCATGGTCGTGCCGGACGGACAGGGGGAGTCATGAGCAACCAGGAGCTGACCGCGCGCTGGCAGGGCACGCTCATGAACAACTACGGCACGCCCCGGCTGCCCCTGGTGCGCGGCGCGGGCCTGAAGGTGTGGGACGCCGAGGGCCGCGAGTACCTCGACTTCGTCGGCGGCATCGCCACCAACGCCCTCGGCCACGCCCATCCGGCGATCGTCGAGGCCGTGAGCCGGCAGATCGCCTCCCTCGGCCACATCTCCAACTTCTTCATGGCCGAGCCCACCGTCGCGCTCGCCGAGCGGCTGCTCCAGCTCTTCGGCCGCGAGGGCCGGGTCTTCTTCTGCAACTCCGGCGCCGAGGCCAACGAGGCCGCCTTCAAGATCGGCCGGCTCACCGGGCGGACCCATGTCGTCGCCACCGAGGGCGGCTTCCACGGCCGTACGATGGGCGCCCTCGCGCTCACCGGACAGCCCGCCAAGCAGGACCCGTTCCGGCCGCTGCCCGGCGACGTCACCCACGTGCCGTACGGCGACGCGCAGGCCCTGGCCGCGGCGGTCACCGAGGAGACGGCGCTCGTCGTCATCGAGCCGATCCAGGGCGAGAACGGCGTCGTCGTACCCCCGGCCGGCTACCTCAAGGCGGCCCGTGCGATCACCGCCGCCACCGGCGCCCTGCTGGTCCTCGACGAGGTGCAGACCGGCATCGGCCGCACCGGCACCTGGTTCGAATACCAGGCCCACGAGGGCGTGCTCCCCGACGTCGTCACCCTGGCCAAGCAGCTCGGCGGCGGACTCCCGCTCGGCGCCACGGTGGCCTTCGGCCGGGCCGCCGAACTGCTCCAGCCAGGCCAGCACGGCACGACCTTCGGCGGCAACCCGGTCGCCTGCGCCGCCGGACTGGCCGTCCTCGACACCATCGCGGGCGAGGGCCTGCTGGAGAACGTGAAACGGCAGAGCGCCGCGCTGTGCGAGGGAATCGAGGCGCTGGGCCACCCGCTGATCGATTATGTTCGGGGTGCCGGCCTGCTGCTGGGTATCGTGCTCACCGGGCCGCGCGCACCGCAGGTGCAGCAGGCGGCCCAGGAGGCCGGGTTCCTGGTGAACGCGCCCGCCCCGGACGTCGTGCGGCTCATGCCGCCGCTGAACCTCCGCGACGACGAGGTGGGTGCGCTGCTCCAGGCGCTGCCCGGCATCCTCGACGCAGCGGACCCGATGGACGGGGACGGACGATCCGGAGAATGAGACGACCATGAGCGAGGCGCAGGACCACGAGCAGGCGGCGGGCGCCGGGCCCGCCGTACCGCAGACCCGCACCGCACGGCACCGCCGGATCGTGGACATCCTCAACCGGCAGCCGGTGCGGTCGCAGAGCCAGCTGGCCAAGCTGCTCGCCGACGACGGGCTGAGCGTCACCCAGGCGACGCTCTCCCGGGACCTCGACGAGCTGAACGCGGTGAAGATCCGCAACACCGACGGCGACCTGATCTACGCGGTGCCGAGCGAGGGCGGATTCCGCACGCCGCGCGCGCCGCTGGGCGAGTCCGCCAAGGAGGAGCGGATGCGGCGCCTGTCCCAGGAGCTGCTGATCTCCGCGGAGGCCTCCGCCAACCTCGTGGTCCTGCGCACCCCGCCGGGCGCCGCCCAGTTCCTCGCCTCGGCCATCGACCAGGCCGAACTGCACGACATCCTCGGCACCATCGCCGGTGACGACACCCTGATGCTGATCAGCCGGCATCCGACCGGCGGTCAGGCACTGGCGGACCACATGCTGCAACTGGCACAGAACGGGCACTGAGCCGGGGAGCGGCGGGCGGGGCGAGCACGGCCGGTGCAGCGAACAGGCGGGAGCAGCCGTCGCCGTCAGCCCAGCCTCGCCGCCAGGCCCCCGGTGCACCGCACCTCGTCGCCCGCCGTGATCAGCAGGGCCTCGACGTCCGGCAGGGACTCCAGCCACGCCAGACCGGCCCGCGAGCCCATCGCGAACGCCGCCGTGGCCCAGCAGTCCACCCAGGTCAGCCGGGGGCCCACGACCGTCACCGCCACCAGGTCCGTCACCGCCGGTCGCCCCGTCCGCGGATCCACGATGTGGGGGCCCCGCTCAGCCGTCCCCGACGTCGCGACGGACAGTTCGTCCACCCCCGTCGTCGAGACCACCGCCGCGAGCCCGCCCGGCCGGAGCGGATCGGCCACCCCGACCCGCCACGGGCGCTCCCGCTCCGGAGCGCCGAGGAGCTGCACGTCACCGCCGCCGTTCACGCTGACCCCGCACACCCCCTCCACCTGCGCCAGCAGCCGCGCCGCCCGCTCGGCGGACCAGCCCTTCACGATGCCGGTGGGGTCCAGCGAGCCCTGGTAGCGCGGGCTGAACCAGCCCCCGCTCACCCGCTCCGCCTCGGCCGCGAGGGCCAGCACCTCGGCCATCTCGGGGGCGCAGTCCGCGACGGTCAGCTCGCCCCGGGCCAGCCGGGAGACCTCGCTGTCCTCGCGATAGGTGGAGAACAGCGCGTCGACCCGGTGCAGGCCCGCGACCGCCTCGGCGAGCGCGGCCCGCACCGCGTCGGGTTCCCCGCCGCGGACGTCGATGGAGAAGACGGTCCCCATGACCTCCTCCGCGTGACGCACCGCGGCGGGAGCCTCGGCCGGCCCGGTCATCGCCTCAGCCACCGGCCTGGTCCAGCGCCGACTGGAGGGACTGCCGGTAGCCGGTGCTGGTGTAGGTCGCGCCCGACACCGCGTCGATGTGCGCGGTCCCGGCCGTGACCGCCTCCTGGTTCAGCTTCGGGACCGCCATCGCGGTCTTCTGGTCGCTGAGCCCGCCCTTGGGCGCCTGCACCGCCGACGCCTGCGCGATCTTCCCGCCGCTCACCGTGATCCGCACCTGCACCGGACCGTAGGGGGTCTGCGCGACCTTCCCGGTGACGGTGACCGTACGGGCCCGCGCGGCACCGGAGCCGGACCCGGACCCGGAGCCGGATGCGGCGGGAGACGATGCCGAGTGCGTGGGCGCCGCGGCGGACTTCATCCTGTCCAGCGCCGACTGGAGCGACTTCTTGTAGCCGTTGCTCGTGTACGTCGCCCCGGACACCGCGTCGATCTGCGCGCTCTGCGCCGCCACGGCCTCCTGGTTGAGCTTCGGGACGGCCATCGCGGTCTTCTGGTCGCTGAGCCCGCCCTTGGGCGCCTGCACCGCCTCCGCCCTGGCGATCTTCCCGCCCGCGACGGTCAGCCGTACCTGCACGGTGCCGTACTGCGTCGGTGTCGCGTCACCCGTCACCGTGCCGGTGGCCGCACCGGCCGGCCGGGTGCCGCCCTGGGGCGACTGCTGCGCCCCGGCGGTCTGCTGCGGCGCCGTGCCCGCCGCGGCCGCCGTCGGATCCGACGCCGGCTTCAGCGACAGCAGCAGCACGACACCGGACACGGTCGCGGCGGTGGCCAGGACGACCCGTCGGACCGGGTGGCTCTTCCTCATGTCTTCGTAGCTCCCGCTCACATCTCGAAGGACTCGTGATGGATGCGGCGGGCGGGAACCCCCGCGCCGCGCAGTGCCTCGTACACCGACTGCGCGAACCCGGGCGGGCCGCACATGAAGACATCGTGCCGGTCGATGTCCGGGATCTTCCGCTCCAGGTTCTCCGCGGAGATGTCCGGGCGCTCGCCCTCCGGGCTGTTCACCGCGTACATCAGCCGGGCGCCCCGCTCGTCGGCGATCGCCGCCAGCTCGTCCCACAGGGCCAGATCCTGCGTCGTGTTGGCCCGGTACAGCAGGGTGATGTCCCCGGCCGCGCCCGGCAGCGTCTCGAACAGCGCCCGCATCGGCGTGATCCCGACCCCACCCGCGACCAGCAGCACCTTGCCCCGGCTGCGGCGCTGCGCGGTCAGCGCCCCGTACGGCCCCTCGGCCCACACCCGGGTACCGGGCGTCAGCTCGCGCAGCCGCTCGCTGTGGTCGCCGATCGCCTTCACGGTGATCCGCAGCATGTCCGGGCGGGGCGCCGCCGACAGGGAGTACGGGTGCGAGCTGAAGCGCATCCCGGGCGCCAGGAAGCGCCAGCGGAAGAACTGGCCCGCCTCCGCGCCCATCCGGTGCAGCTTGCGCCCGCCGATCAGCACCGACACGATGCCCGGCGTCTCCTCGACGACCGCCTCGACCCGCAACCGGTGCTTCACGTTCAGCCGGATCGGGGTGAGCACGCGGTACCAGAGCACCAGCGCGGTGACCGTGCCGTACAGGCCGTACCAGAAGGTCTTGGCCATCGGCTGGACCGCGAAGTCGTTGCCGGTGGTCAGCTGGTGCCAGAACGTCAGGAACACCGCCGCGTACGTCAGCAGATGGACGTGGTACCAGGTGTCGTACGGCATCCGGCGGCGCACCGGGCCGATCGACGTCAGCCCGATGAGGACGAACAGGCCGGTGCCGATGGCCGCCTTGCCGACGTCGGGCAGCTGGTTGACCGAGTCGATCGTCTGCTGGACGATGTCGCTCAGCGTCTTGCCCGCCTGGCGCGCGTACCCCCACATCGTGAGGAACACGTGCGCGACGATCAGACAGAGCGTGTAGCGGCCGCTCATCGCGTGCCAGCGGGCGACCCGGTCCGAGCCGACCCGCCGCTCCAGCGCCGGGACGCGCGCCATCTGGAGCACGACCAGCGCCATCAGATAGCCGGCGAGCAGGCCGGTGATCCGGCCCGCGTTCAGGATGCGGCCGGTGTCGTCGGCGACGGACGGTGTGTTCCGCCACCACAGCCACAGCACCGCCGCCGCGCCGGCCCACACCGCGAGCAGCAGCGGGACGGCCGGTGAGCGGCGCGGGCGGATGCGGCGCATCGTCTGGCGGCGGGCGGCACGGCCGCCGGCGAGGGTGGTGGTCACGGTTCCTCCGTGGGGACTCGGGGGAGTCGGCCCTTGGTCCTCAGATACGTGCCGCATGCGCCGCGTGTTCAGCGGCCCGCCGAGTCCAGCGCGGACTGGAGGGACTGCTGGTAGCCGGTGCTGGTGTACGAGGCGCCCGACACCATGTCGATCTGCGCGCTCTGCGCGGCCAGCGCCTCGCGTCGCAGCTGGGGGAGCGCGTAGCTGTTGATCTCCTGGTCGCGCGGATTGTCCTGTGGGTACTGCACGGCCGTCACGTCCGTGATCCTGCCGCTCCTGATCGTGACCCGCACCTGGACCGGACCCCAGCGGGTCTGCACGGTCTCGCCGGTCACGGTCCTGGTACCGGTCCTCTTGCCCGAGCCGGCGCCGCTGCCCGAGCCGGCGCCGCTCGACGCCGCGGAGGGGGCCGAACTGCTCGACACCGCGGGCGACTTGGCGTCGGCCATGACCGGCGTGGGACTCGTGTGCGGCTTCAGCGACAGCAGGAGCACCATCCCGGAGACCGTCGCGGCACCGGCCAGCACGATCCGGCGCAGCGGACGGTTCTTCTTCAAGGCGTGCACGTCAGGGTCCTCACAGCTCGAACGACTCGTGGTGGATTCGACGGTCCGGCACTCCGGCCGCCCGCAGCGCCTCGTACACGTCCTGCATGAAGCGGTGCGGGCCGCAGAGGTAGACGTCGTGGCCGGCGATCCCGGGGAACGTCGCGCGCAGCGACTCGGCCGAGATGTCCGGCCGCTTTCCGCCCGCCCCGTTGAGCGCGTACAGCACCCGCGCGCCGCGCCAGCGGGCGATCGCCTCCAGCTCGCCGCCCAGCGCCAGGTCCTCGGAGCCGCGCGCCCGGTACAGCAGCGTGACCTCGCCGGGCAGCGTCTCGAACAGCGCCCGCAGCGGGGTGACACCGACCCCGGCCGCGATCAGCAGCGAGCGGTGGCTGGTGGCCCGGTCGGCGGTCATGGAGCCGTAGGGACCCTCGGCCCACACCCGGGTGCCGGGCCGCAGCAGGGCGACGCCCGCACTG
This sequence comes from Streptomyces sp. NPDC025793, assembly GCF_055558375.1. Lineage (NCBI taxonomy): Bacteria > Bacillati > Actinomycetota > Actinomycetes > Kitasatosporales > Streptomycetaceae > Streptomyces > Streptomyces sp. NPDC025793. The sequence goes on from NZ_JBVHMR010000023.1 coordinate 9,872, forward strand.
TGGTCGCCGAGCGCCTTGACGGTGATGCGCAGCCGGTCCGGGCGCGCCGGCGCCGACAGGGAGTACGGCGTCGACGTCCAGCTCAGGCCCTCGCCGAGGAACCGCCAGCGGAAGAACTGCCCCGGCCGCGCGCCGAGTTCGTCGAGATGCCGCCCGCGCACGACAACCGAGTACACACCCGGTGACTCCTTGTGAACAGAGTCCACACGCAGCTGGTGACGCCGGTTGAGCCGGACCGGGGCGAGGATCCGGAACCACAGCACCAGGGCCGCGACGCCCAGGTACAGCGCGTACCAGAGCGCGCTCGCCACCGGCTTGCCGTTGAACTCGTTCCCCAGCGACACCTGGTGGAAGAAGGCCAGGAACACGGCCGCGTAGGTGAGGAGGTGGACGTAGTACCAGAACTCGTGGCTCGTCCGGCGGCGCACGGCCCGGGCCGAGGTGACGCCGACCGCGAAGAGGATCACCGTGCCGGCGGTGGCCTTGAGCATGTCCGGGTAGTCCAGGACGACGGAGACCGTCTCGTGCCACAGCGAGGCGTGGTCCTGGGCGGCGTACCCGGCGAGGATCAGCCCGATGTGCACGGTGAGCAGACAGACCGTGTAGCGGCCCGCCATCGCGTGCCAGCGGGCCACCCGGTCCGAGCCGACCCGGCTCTCCAGCAGCGGCACCCGCGCCATCAGACCGACCAGCACCGCGCACGCGTACCCGCACAGCAGTCCGGCGAGTCGCCCGGCGCCGGTCAGCCAGCCGGCCGAGCCGACCACGGAACCGGTGCCGGTCCACCAGAGCGCCGCCGCGCCCGCCGCACCGGCCCACAGCACGGCCAGCACGGGCCCCGCGGGGGAGCGCCGGCCGGCCACGGGCGCGGGCGGGGCCGTCCGTCGCGTATCGACCGTGGTCATAGGTTCAACGCCCTTTCGTCCGTCATGCCCGGCCACTGTGCCCGCCGAATCTCTGAGCCACCTCTGAGCCACCCTCCTGACCAGGGCTTTCGATAGCGGACTCAGAGGGGTTTCTCATCCGACGTTCAGCGGAGCGGGGCGGGCGGCGGCAGGGCGGCGGTGAGCGTACTCACAGAGAACTCAGAGGTGGGGCGGTACACCGCACCCGCCGGCAGGGGTGATGCTGGGAGGCGCGATGAACACGACCCGTTCCGGCCGCCCGGCCCTCACCCGCCCCGACGGCACCCCGCTGCGCGTCCTCGTCGTCGACGACGACCCCGACCTCGCGGAGGTGCTCACCGGCGCCCTGCGCTACGAGGGCTGGCAGGTGCGCGCCGCCGGCGACGGTGCCTCGGCCCTCAGCGCCGCGCGCGAGCTGCTGCCGGACGCCGTCGTCCTCGACGTGATGCTCCCCGACACCGACGGCTTCACCGTGCTGCGCGGGCTGCACGAGGTGAAGCCCGACGTCTGTGTGCTCTTCCTCACGGCACGGGACGCGGTGGAGGACCGGATCGCCGGCATCACCGCGGGCGGCGACGACTACGTCACCAAGCCCTTCAGCCTGGAGGAGGTCGTCGCCCGGCTGCGCGGACTGCTGCGCCGCGCGGGCATGGCCCGCCAGCTGGAGGACGGGCCGCGCCTGGTCGTCGGCGACCTGGTGATGGACGAGGAGGCCCGCGAGGTGACCCGGGCCGGCGAACTGGTCGAACTGTCGCCGACCGAGTTCGAACTCCTCCGCTTCCTCATGCGCAACCCGCGCCGTGTGCTCAGCAAGGCACAGATCCTCGACCGGGTCTGGTCCTACGACTTCGGCGGCCGCGCCCATGTGGTCGAGCTGTACATCTCCTACCTGCGCAAGAAGGTCGACGCGGGCCGCGAGCCCATGATCCACACCGTCCGCGGCGCGGGCTACGTCCTCAAGCCGGCGGCCCGCTGATGTCCTCGCCGCCACGGTCCCCGCGCCGCCTGCCCCGCCCCCGCACCCTGCGCGCCCGGCTCACCGCCGGGCTGGTGGTGCTGCTCGCGATCAGCTGTGCCGCGGTCGGCGTGGCGGCCGTCGTCGAACTGAACGGCTTCCTCACCCGCCGGCTCGACCAGCAGCTCCAGCAGACCGGCACGGCCTTCCCGCAGAGCCTGGAGCACGGCACCTACACGCCCTCGAAACCCTCGGACCACGACGGCGACGAGCACGGCGACACCCGCCGCCAGGCCGCCGAGACCTTCGGCGCCCGCCTGCTGGCCGGCCGGGTCACCAGCGCGGCCGTCGTCCCCGCCAGCGACAGGCAGGATCTCGGCATCACGCTGACCACGCGGGACCGCGCGGCCCTGGCCCGGATCCCGGTGGACGGCACCGGCCACACCGTGTGCCTGTCTCACCTGCGCGACTACCGCATGATGGCGTGGCGCGGCAGGGACGGCGACGTGCTGATCACGGGGCTGCCGACGGAGCCGGTACGGGCCGCCGTGCAACGCCTCGAACTGGTCGCGGTGGTCGTCTTCGGCCTGGCCCTGACCGCCGCCGGGGTGACCGGGGCGCTCTGGGTCCGCTGGTCGCTGCGCCCGCTGAGCAGGGTCGCCGCGACCGCCGCCCGGGTCAGCGAGCTGCCGCTGGCCACCGGCGAGGTGGTGCTGCCGCCACGCGCCCCCGACCACGACCCGCGCAGCGAGGTCGGCCGGGTCGCCGCGGCGTTCAACCGCATGCTGCGGCACGTCGAGGACGCCCTGACGAAGCGGCACGCGAGCGAGGAGCGGCTGCGCCGCTTCGCCGCCGACGCCAGCCACGAACTGCGCACCCCGGTCGCCTCGGTCCGCGGCCACGCCGAACTGGCCCTCCTCCACCCCGGCCCGGTGCCGCCCGAGATCGCCCGGGCCCTGGAGCGGATCAAGGCCGAGTCCTCCCGCATGGGCGAGATGGTCGACGACCTGCTCCTGCTGGCCCGCCTGGACGCGGGCCGCCCGCTGGAGCGGCAGCCGGTGGACCTGACGCACCTGGTCCTGGACGCCGTCACCGACGCCCGCGCCGCCGGCCCCGGCCACCGCTGGTCCATGGACCTCCCCGAGGACCCCGTCACGGTCCCGGGCGACGCCCACCGCCTCCACCAGGTGTTGGCCAACCTATTGGCCAACGCACGTTTGCACACACCCGTTGGCACGAAGGTGACGGTCACCCTGGAACGCGACCCCGACGCTGCCGTCCTCTCCGTCCACGACGACGGCCCCGGCGTCCCCGAGGACGTCCAGCCGGGCGTCTTCGAACGCTTCACCCGGGCGGAACACCGCCGCCGCCCCGGTGCCTCCGGCGGCGGCGCGGGCCTGGGCCTGTCGATCGTGGCGGCGGTGGCCGAGGCACACGGGGGCAGCGTGGGGCTGGAGAGCCGACCGGGGAGTACGACGTTCAGGGTGATTCTGCCGACCTGACGGTGCGCGAGGCTCAGTACGTGGTCACCGCCGTGGCGCCGCCGTCGGTCCCCACGGCGATGTGCGGCGACTTCTCGGGCCTGGCCCACTGGAGAATCCGCTGCATCGCATCCTCCGGTACCGACACACACCCGGCCGTGGCACCCTGCCCGTTGACGTGCAGAAAGATCCCGGCACCACGGCCCCGCACGGGCCGGCCGTAGTTGAACCCGATGACGAGCGCGTACGCGTACTGGGCCGCGTACGCGACCAGATGCTCGGACTCGGACGCCCGGCAGTCGGCCGGCAGGGGGTCGACCCACCGGTTGTACGACGACGAGTCGTTGTCCTGGCACCACCACGAACCGTCCTTCACCGCACGGTACGTGACGCTCGTCCCGTCCGGCGCCGCCTCGATGCCGAAGCCGAAGGGGAGGTCGTACAGCCCGGTCGGCGTCGTGTTCGTGCCCTGCTTGCGGGTGGCGCCCTCCGCCAGGCCGCTCGCGCCGAACCGTGCCGGTGCCGAGCCCGCCTGTACCCACTGCCCGTCCCGCAGGTCCCACCACGTGACCGTGCCCGACGTCGAGTCGGTGCGCGGTGCCTGAGCGGTGATCAGCTGGGTGCCGCCGCCCGTGTCCGCCATCAGCGCGGGCAGCGGACCGGAATCGGATCCGGATCCGGCACGGGGCGCCGGGGCGGAGCCGAGCAGGGCGAGCGAAGACGCGGAGACGAGGGCGAGGACGACACCGGGGCGCATGGCTCAGACGGTAGACGGGGGGAGCGGCAACGGCAGTCCGGGTAGGCCGTCCAGGCTAGTCGCGACGTGCTCCTTCTTCTCGAAGTACGCGCCGAGGGACGCGTCGTCCTCGCGTGCGAAGCGCTTCTCGTGCAGATCGCGGTCCTGCTCGTACGCCATGAAGGGGACGGCGTAGCCGCAGGTGTCCCGCACCAGCTCGGCGTGGACGAGGATGACGGCGCGCAGTCCGTGCGGGGTCGGGTCGATGCCCGGGAAGTGCGCGAGCAGCTCGTGGAAGCGCGGGTCGTCGCGGAAGACCGGCTCGCCCCGGCCGTGGACGCGCACGATGTTCGGCGGCCCCTGGAAGGCGCACCACATCAGCGTGATCCGTCCGTTCTCCCGCAGGTGGGCGATCGTCTCGGCGTTGGACCCGGCGAAGTCCAGGTAGGCCACGGTCAGTTCGTCGAGGACGACGAAGGAGCCCTTGAGGCCCTTGGGGGAGAGGTTGACCGTGCCGTCGCCGGAGAGCGGGGCGGTCGCGGTGAAGAACAGGGGCTGCTCCTCGATGAACGTGCGGAGCCTGCCGTCGATGCGCTCATACGTCTTTCCCATGTCTGACGATTATCGAGGCAACTCCTTCGCCCGTCCGAGGAATTGAGGGAGTGCGGACGTGCCGGGGCCGCCCCGGCCGGCGCTTGTCGGGGCGGCCCCGGATGCCTGCTACCTCACTTGGTGAGCGTGCAGGCGGCGAGGGAGTCGAGGCCGGTGGGCCTGGTGCCCTTGCGGCCGATGGCGATGGCGATGCGGTCGATGGTGGAGACGCGTTTGTCCTTGAGGGGGCCGAGGATGGCGTTGTTGACGAAGTTGGGTCCGCCCTGGCCGACGGTTGTTTGCAAACGGTTGTTGGCTTCTTGGATCTGGGTCTGGAGGAGGGCGAGGTTGCGGGTGACCTCGGCCTGCGCGGAGGCGGGGACGGCCGGGAGCCGGGAGGCGACGTCCGGGCAGGTGATCGTCCCGGCCCCCGTCTTCCCGCTCGCCGCCGCGCCGCCCGTGGCCGCGTTCCCCGCCGCCGAGCCGCCCGCGTTCCCCGCAGCCGAGCCGCCCGCGTTCCCCGCCGCCGAGCCGCCGGGCTGCCCGCTCGCCGAGGCGCTCGGCGTGCCACCGGCACCCGCACCGGCACCGGCGCCGCTGTTCACACCGCCCCCGTTCAGCGTGCAGGCGGCGAGGGAGCCGAGGCCGGTGGGCTTGGTGCCCTTGCGGCCGATGGCGATGGCGATGCGGTCGATGGTGGAGACGCGTTTGTCCTTGAGGGGGCCGAGGATGGCGTTGTTGACGAAGTTGGGTCCGCCCTGGCCGACGGTTGTTTGCAAACGGTTGTTGGCTTCTTGGATCTGGGTCTGGAGGAGGGCGAGGTTGCGGGTGACCTCGGCCTGCGCGGAGGCGGGGACGGCCGGGAGCCGGGAGGCGACGTCCGGGCAGGTGATCGTCCCGGCGCTCGCCAGCGTGCGGGCGTTCGTCGCGCCGTCGCTCCTGCCGGGGGTCCCGGCGAGCGCCGAGCCCGCGATCACGGCGCCGGACAGCACGACGGCGGCAGCGCCGCCGATGAAGGCCACACGGCGCTTGTTGTACTTCGGAAGAGCCCTGGACATGCGGATGCCTCACTTGGTCAGGAGTGGGTTCAGCGGTGTGACGCGGCGCCTGCGTTCGGGGGGAAGTACGAGAAAGCGGTTGCAGGCGTTCAAGGCTCCCCTCGATTGACGAATCATGCAGAGCTCTGCATACTCATGCATGACAGGGATTGCAGTGTGAGGAGAAACCCGTGACCGAGCGCGTCGTACTCGCCTATTCGGGCGGTCTGGACACCTCCGTCGCCATCGGCTGGATCGCCGAGGAGACGGGCGCCGAGGTCATCGCCGTAGCGGTGGACGTCGGCCAGGGCGGCGAGGACCTGGACGTCATCCGCAAGCGCGCCCTCGCCTGCGGGGCCGTCGAGGCCGAGGTCGCCGACGCCAAGGACGAGTTCGCCGACGAGTACTGCCTCCCCGCGATCAAGGCCAACGCCCTCTACATGGACCGCTACCCGCTGGTCTCGGCGCTCTCCCGGCCCGTGATCGTCAAGCACCTGGTAGCCGCCGCGCAGAAGCACGGTGCCACCACCGTCGCGCACGGCTGCACCGGCAAGGGCAACGACCAGGTCCGCTTCGAGGCCGGCATCGTCGCCCTCGCCCCCGACCTGAAGTGCATCGCCCCGGTCCGCGACTACGCGATGACCCGGGACAAGGCGATCGCCTTCTGCGAGGCCGAGCGGCTCCCGATCGCCACCACCAGGAAGTCCCCGTACTCCATCGACCAGAACGTCTTCGGACGCGCCGTCGAGACGGGCTTCCTGGAGGACATCTGGAACGCCCCGATCGAGGACGTCTACGACTACACCGCCGACCCCTCCGTCCCCCGCGAGCCCGACGAGGTGGTCCTCACCTTCGAGGCGGGCGTCCCGGTCGCGGTCGACGGCGAGCCCGTCACCGTCCTCCAGGCGATCCAGCGGCTCAACGAGCGCGCCGGCGCCCAGGGCATCGGCCGGATCGACATGGTCGAGGACCGGCTCGTCGGCATCAAGTCCCGCGAGGTGTACGAGGCGCCGGGCGCCATCGCCCTGATCACCGCCCACCAGGAGCTGGAGAACGTCACCGTCGAGCGCGAACTCGCCCGCTACAAGCGGCAGGTGGAGCAGCGCTGGGGCGAACTGGTCTACGACGGCCAGTGGTTCTCCCCGCTCAAGCGCGCCCTGGACGGCTTCGTCGACGAGGCGAGCACGCACGTGTCCGGCGACATCCGGATGACCCTGCACGGCGGCCGCGCCGTCGTCACCGGCCGCCGCTCCGCCTCCTCGCTCTACGACTTCAACCTCGCCACCTACGACACGGGCGACACCTTCGACCAGGCCGCGGCCAAGGGCTTCATCGACATCTACGGCCTGTCCTCGCAGATCGCCGCGCGGCGGGACCTGCGGGCATAGCCTGGCGCACGACCGGCACCACAACCGACCCACCCACCTTCTCTAGGAGCAGCGCAAGTGAGCAGCAACAGCGGTGACGTCCGGCTCTGGGGCGGCCGTTTCGCCGACGGTCCCGCCGAGGCCCTGGCGAAGCTGTCCGCGTCCGTCCACTTCGACTGGCGGCTCGCGCCCTACGACATCGCGGGTTCGCGTGCTCACGCGCGCGTCCTCCACAAGGCGGGGCTGCTCACCGAGGACGAGCTGGCCCGCATGATCGACGGGCTCGACCGGCTGGAGGCCGACGTCGCCGCCGGCACCTTCACCGGCACCATCGCCGACGAGGACGTGCACACCGCCCTGGAGCGCGGCCTGCTGGAGCGCCTCGGCCCGGACCTCGGCGGCAAGCTGCGCGCCGGCCGGTCGCGCAACGACCAGGTGGCGACCCTCTTCCGGATGTACCTCAGGGACCACGCCCGCGTCATCGGCGGCCTGATCGCCGATCTCCAGGACGCCCTGGTCGGCCTCGCCGAGGCCCACCCCGACGTCGCGATGCCGGGCCGCACCCACCTCCAGCACGCCCAGCCCGTGCTCTTCGCCCACCATGTCCTGGCCCATGTGCAGTCCCTGTCCCGGGACGCCGAGCGGCTGCGACAGTGGGACGAGCGCACGGCCGTGTCGCCGTACGGCTCCGGCGCCCTCGCCGGCTCCTCGCTCGGCCTGGACCCGGAGGCGGTGGCCGAGGACCTGGGCTTCGAGCACGGCAGCGCCGCCAACTCGATCGACGGCACGGCCTCCCGTGACTTCGTCGCCGAGTTCGCCTTCATCACCGCGATGATCGGCGTGAACCTCTCCCGGATCGCGGAGGAGATCATCATCTGGAACACGAAGGAGTTCTCCTTCGTGACCCTGCACGACGCGTTCTCCACGGGCTCGTCGATCATGCCGCAGAAGAAGAACCCGGACATCGCCGAGCTGGCGCGCGGCAAGTCCGGCCGTCTGATCGGCAACCTGACCGGCCTGATGGCGACGCTCAAGGCCCTGCCGCTCGCCTACAACCGCGACCTCCAGGAGGACAAGGAGCCGGTCTTCGACTCCTGCGACCAGCTGGAGGTGCTGCTGCCCGCCTTCACCGGCATGATGGCCACCCTCACGGTCAACCGCGAGCGGATGGAGGAGCTGGCCCCGGCCGGCTTCTCGCTCGCCACCGACATCGCGGAGTGGCTGGTCAAGCAGGGCGTGCCGTTCCGCGTGGCGCACGAGGTCGCGGGGGAGTGCGTGAAGGTCGCCGAGGCCGACGGCAAGGAGCTGGACGGCCTCACGGACGAGCAGTTCGCGAAGATCTCCGCGCATCTCACCCCGGAGGTGCGGTCCGTGCTCAACGTCCCCGGCGCCCTCGCCTCCCGCAACGGCCGCGGCGGTACGGCGCCCAGCGCGGTCGCCGTCCAGCTGGCGGAGGTCAAGGCGGACGTGGCGGCACAGCACGCCTGGGCCGACGCAAAGAAGTGACCTGAGGGCGTCGCGGGTTACGTTGGTCGTCAGTCAGCCGACCGAACGGAGCCCGCGATGCCCTTCGCCCGTCTCGCGCACGCCACCACGCCGACCTGCCACATCGGCCTCGGCCTGGCCGCCGTCGGCCGTCCCGGCTACATCAACCTGGGCCGGGACGAGGACCTCGGGGAGAACCGCAGCGTCGACGCCCTGCGCGACCGCACCCATGAACTCCTCGACGCCGCCTACGCCCAGGGCGTGCGCTACTTCGACGTGGCCCGCTCCTACGGCCGTTCCGAGGAGTTCCTCGCCGACTGGCTGAACGCCCGCCCCGACATCGACGACGTGGTCGTCGGCAGCAAGTGGGGCTACACGTACACCGCCGGCTGGGCCACGGACGCCGAGAAGCACGAGGTCAAGGACCACAGCGTGGCGGCCTACGACCGTCAGCGCGCCGAGACCGACGCGCTGCTCGGCGACCGGCTCGACCTCTACCAGATCCACTCGGTGACTCCGGACAGCCCGGCCCTGACCGACAAGGACCTGCACGTCAAGCTGGCCGAGGCGGCCGCCCAGGGCGTGAGCGTCGGCTTCTCCACCAGCGGCCCCGCCCAGGCCGACGCCATCCGCGCCGCCCTCGCGATCACTGTCGACGGCGAGCCCCTCTTCCGTACCGTCCAGTCGACGTACAACCTCCTGGAGCACTCGGCCGCCCCCGCGCTCGCCGAGGCGCACGACGCCGGGCTCACCGTGATCGTCAAGGAGGGCATGGCCAACGGCCGGCTCGCCGCGCCGCATGCCCCGGAGATGCTGAGGGCCGTCGCCGAGGAGACCTCCCTCGGGTGTGACGCCGTGGCGCTCGCCTGGATCCTGGGCCAGCCCTGGGCGGGCGTCGTCCTGTCCGGCGCGGCGACCGTCCCGCAGCTCTTCTCGAATCTGCACGCCCCCGCCGTCGACCTCGACGTGGACCAGCTGACCCGCCTCGCCACGCTCGCCGAGGACCCGAACGCCTACTGGGAGCGTCGCGGACAGCTGCCCTGGCACTGATCCCGCACCCCCTCTGTCCAGCTCCTTTGAGTCACGTGCGCCCAGGATGAGACATGAATGTCTCACGTGGGTTACCCTTGTCTCATGGCTCTGGACCGTGACCATGTGCTGCGCAGCGCAGCCGCCCTGCTGACCCGTAAATCCACCGCGACCATGGACGAGGTCGCCAAGGCCGCCGGAATCAGCCGGGCCACGCTGCACCGCCACTTCGCCGGGCGCGACGCGCTCGTCCGGGCGCTGGAGGCGCTCGGCATCGCGGAGTGCGAGGCGGCGCTGGACGCGGCCGGCCTGGACGACGGCCCGGCGGCCGAGGCCGTACGGCGTCTGGTCCGCGCGATCGAACCCGCGGCCGGCCTGCTCGCCTTCCTCTACACCGAGAACCAGCTGTTCGAGGGCGAGGAGCAGAACCAGGGCTGGGCCCGCATCGACGAACGCCTCATGTCCCTGTTCCGGCGCGGCCAGGAGAGCGGCGAGTTCCGCATCGACCTCACCCCGGCCTGGCTCACCGAGGCGCTCTACGGCCTGCTGGCCTCCGGCGCCTGGGGCGTGTCCGAGGGCCGGGTGGCCGCCAAGGACTTCACCTACATGGTCGTCGAGCTGCTGCTCGGCGGCGTACGACGTACGAACGCGTAAGAAGAGAGGAATCATGACCAGCACCCTGCAGCCGGCCGGTGCGACGGAGTCGGAGAAGCGCCGGGGCCGCTGGCTCGCGCTCTCCGTCCTCGTCCTGGCCGTGCTGCTGGTGGCCGTCGACGCCACCGTCCTCGGCCTGGCGACCCCCTACATCAGCGAAGACCTGAACCCCTCCGGCACCCAGCTCCTCTGGATCGGCGACGTCTACTCCTTCGTCATCGCCGGCCTGCTGGTCTCCATGGGCAGCCTCGGCGACCGCATCGGCCGCAAGCGCATCCTGCTCGGCGGTGCCACCGCGTTCGGCGCGATCTCCGTCCTCAACGCCTATGCCACGACACCGGAGTTGATGATCCTGGCACGGGCGCTGCTCGGTGTGGCGGGCGCGACCCTGATGCCCGCCACCCTCGCCCTGATCCGCAACCTCTTCCACGACCCGCGCGAGCGCAGCCTCGCCGTCGGCATCTGGGGCGCGACCGCCTCGGCCGGTACGGCGGTCGGCCCGATCGCGGGCGGGTTCCTGCTCGAACACTTCTGGTGGGGCTCGGTCTTCCTCATCAACCTGCCGGTGATGGCCGTCCTGGTCCTCGTCGGCATCCGTACGCTGCCCGAGTCCCGCAACCCGCACCCCGGCCCCTGGGACCTGGCCAGCGTCCTGCTGTCCCTGGTCGGCATGATCGGTGTCGTCTACGCGGTCAAGGAGGCGGCGACCCACGGCTTCACCTGGCCGACGCTCGCCGCGGGCCTGCTGGGCGCGGCCGCGCTCCACGGCTTCGTGCACCGCCAACTCACCATGCCGGTCCCGCTGTTGGACATGCGTCTGTTCCGTCGGCGCGGCTTCAGCGGGGCGGTCCTCGCCGACCTGCTGACCGTGCTCGGCATGTCCGGCCTGGTGTTCTTCCTCTCCCAGTACCTGCAACTCGTCCAGGGCAGGCGCCCGTTCGAGGCGGGCCTCGCCGAACTGCCCGCCGCCGTCGGCGCGGTGGTGGCCGGCCTGATGGCGGGCCGCGCCGCCCGCCGCTTCTCGGTGCGGACCGTGGTCTGCGGCGGTCTCGCCGCCGTGGGACTCGCCCTGGCGGCGCTGACGGCCCTGGGCGTGTCGACGGGGTACCCGGTCCTCGGCGCCGCACTGCTGGTCGTCGGGGTCGGGGCTGGCTTCTCCTTCACGGTGACGGCCGACGTGATCCTCTCCAGCGTGCCCAAGGAACAGGCGGGCGCCGCCTCGGCGGTCTCCGAGACGGCGTACGAACTGGGCGCCGCCCTGGGCATCGCCCTGCTGGGCTCGATCGTGACGGGCGTCTACCGCGACTTCACGGGCCCGGCGGGTACGCCGCCCGAGGCCCACGAGTCACTGGGAGCGGCGGCGGACGCGGCGGCGAAACTGCCCCCGCACACGGCCCAGCAGATGCTGGACGCCGCCCGCGAATCCTTCGTCCACGGCCTCCACCTGGCCTCGGGCGCGGGAGCGGCAGTCCTCCTGACCGCTGCCTTGGCCGCATGGTTCCTGCTGAAGGACCAGAAACTGGAGAGTGCCGAGTAGGCGAAACCCCCTGAGGCGCGGGGCTGTGTCTGATATGCGGCCCCGCCGCGCGGGCGCGAACAGCGACCACGCGCCGCGCCCGAACTGCCAGCGGCGCTACGCAGCCTTCGCCTTCGTGGCGTACATGTCCACGTACTCCTGCCCGCCCAGCCGCATGACCTCGGCCATCACCGAGTCGGTCACGGCCCGCAGCACATACCGGTCCCGGTCCATCCCGTCGTACCGCGAGAACTCCATCGCCTCGCCGAACCGGACGGTGACGCGGCCGGGCCGCGGGATGCCGCTGCCCCCCGGCTGCAGCTTGTCCGTGCCGATCATGGCGAAGGGGACCACCGGCGCACCGGTCATCAGCGTCAGCCGCGCGATACCGGTGCGCCCCCGGTACAGCCGGCCGTCGGGCGACCTCGTGCCCTCGGGGTAGATCCCGAAGATCTTGCCCTCCTCCAGAACCCGGCGCCCGGTCATCAGCGCGGCGACGCCGCCGTGGCCGCCGTCCCGGTCCACCGGGATCATGCCGACGCCGGTGAAGAACCACGCCATCAGCCGGCCCTTGAGGGTCTTGCCCGTGACGTACTCGTCCTTGCCGATGAAGTGCACCTGCCGCTTGGTGACCACCGGCAGCACGATCGAGTCGATGAACGTGAGGTGATTGCCCGCCAGGATCACCGGCCCGTCCCCGGGGATGTGCTCCACGCCCTCCACCTGTGGGCGGAACATCAGGCGCATGATCGGTCCGAGCACTGCCTTGATGAGCCGGAAGCGGGACAACGGGTCCTCCGATGTCGAGAGGCGTTATGAGTCTGTGCAGGTGAGGACATTACTCGCGGGCCCCTGCCGAACGCACATCGGGGACGCCCGGTTCACCCAGGTCTTACGAAGTGTTGACGTGGGTTTACCGACGGTGTCCGCCCGGCGACGTCCCGGCGGCCGGCCGCCACAGGTCACACGGCGTCACCCGGGTGTTCGGACGCAGGTCTCCCTTCGGTCATGACCCCACCCCTACGATCGGCCGGACTTCACGAGTTGATACGTGCCTCGGAGCCACACGGGCTCCACGGGCGGACGAAGACGGCAGGAGACGTCGATGGGCAGCGACCAGGCGAACGAGCAGACCCAGGGCACCCGGAGCGAGGGCGCCGGACGGCGGGCGATCCTCGGCGCGGCGGTGTTCGGCGCGGGCGGGGCGGTCCTCGGAGTGCCGGGCGCCGCGGCCGCGGCGGAGACCCGGGGCGCGAGGCCCGCGGGCCGGGGTCTGAAGAGCCTGCCGGTGCCGACGATCATCGGCCACCGGGGCGCCAGCGGCTACCGGCCCGAGCACACCTTCGGTTCCTACGACCTGGCCCTGGACCTGGGCGCCGACGTGGTCGAGGCCGGTGACCTGGTGCCCACCAAGGACGGCCACCTCGTCTGCCGGCACGAGCCGGAGATCGGCGGCACCACCGACGTGGCCGACCATCCCGAGTTCGCCGACCGCAGGACCACCAAGACGCTGGACGGGGTCGCCACCACCGGCTGGTTCACCGAGGACTTCACCCTCGCCGAGCTGAAGACGCTCCGCGCGATCGAGCGCATCCCGGCCAACCGGCCGCACAACACCCTCTACAACGGGCGCTGGGAGATCCCCACGTTCGAAGAGGTCCTGAAGTGGCAGGACGAGCAGACCCGCAAGCGCGGCAAGCAGGTCTGGATCTACCCCGAGACCAAGCACCCCACCTACTTCCGGGGGCTGGGCCTCGGCCTGGAGGAGCGGGTGGCGAAGCTGCTCGCCAAGTACGGCAAGGACGGCCGTGACGCGCCGGTCATCCTGCAGTCCTTCGAGCCCACCAGCGTCCAGAGGCTGAACCGGCTCGTCGACAACCCGCTCGTCGTACTGCTCTCCTCGGCCGACAGCCGCCCCTACGACTTCGTCGAGGCGGGCGACCCGCGCACGGTCGCCGACCTGATCACGGCCAAGGGGCTGCGTGAGCTCGCCGGCTACGCGCAGGGCATCGGCCCGACCCTGGACCTGGTGATACCGAAGAACGCCGACGGCACCCTGGGCGAGCCGACCACGCTGGTCCGCGACGCGCACAAGGTGGGGCTGGTCCTGCACCCCTACACCATGCGCAACGAGAACCCGTTCCTGCCGGCCGAGTACCGCAGGGGCAGCGCGGCCGACGCCTACGGCGACCCCTTCGGCGCGTTCAGGACGTACTTCGCGACCGGCATCGACGGCGTCTTCACCGACAACGCCGACACAGGCCTGCTCGCCCGCGCCGACTTCCTGGCCGGCTGAGAGCCGCCTGATCCCCCGTCAACCGTTCGGCCCGCCGCACCTCGTTCGGGCTGACTCCGCGCCGCCCCGGAAACCTGCCCCCGGGACGGCGCGTCGTTCCGCATATGACGTACGACCTCGTAGCCGCCCTGAGCCCGCTGCTCACCGCCGAGGCCTCGGCCGAGGCATATGCCGCGGGGAGCGAGCCGGGAGACCTGGAACAGGCCGTCTGGGTCCGGCTGCTGGAACGGCTGGAGCGCGACGGGCCGCCGCCGGACCCCGAGGGCTGGCTGCGCAAGGCCGTCCGCGCCGAGGCTCGCCGCAGCCGCCGTACCACCCGGCGCGAACGCCCCTACGGCGTCGAGCCGGCCGACGACATCCGTCCCGGCCCCGAGCAGCTCGTCCTCACCGCCGCCCGGCACCGCGCCCTGCGCGAGGCGGTGCGCCGGCTGCCCGGCCGCTGCCCCCGGCTGATCGAGGCCCTGCTCTCGCCGAAGGATCTGACATACCGGGAGATCGCGGGGGAGTTGGGTATCTCACAGGGCAGCCTTGGCCCGGAACGCTCCAGATGTCTGGGATGTCTACGGCGTTTGCTCACACCGGAGGTTGCGGCGCGCGAAGCGCGGGGATAGGAGTGGGAACGACAGGTGATCAGGTGAGCGGGAGGCGTGCGCACATGGGCATGAGCGTGACCATCTCGGTGGCGACCGAGCAGGACGCGGAGCAGATCTTCAGGCTCCAGTACCTGTGCTTCCAGGGCGAGGCGGCGCTGTACGGCAACTACCGCATCGACCCGCTCGTCCAAACCCTGGACTCGGTCCGTGGGGAAGTCGCCTCCGACTGCGTCTTCGTCGCCCGGCTCGGTGACGAGGTGGTCGGCTCCGTGCGCGGCAAGGTCACCGAGGACGGCGCGGCCGCCATCGCCAAGCTCTGCGTCCACCCCCGCCTGCAGGGACACGGCATCGGCGCGAGGCTGCTGCGCTCGGCCGAGGCGGCGCTGGTGGAGGAGCGGGGCGCCACCAGGTTCCGCCTCTTCACGGGCTACCGCAGCGAGGGCAACCTCCGCCTCTACCGCCGCTCCGGCTACGAGACGGTCGGCCGCTCCAAGGGCGCGGACGGCGTGGAGCTGATCATCCTGGAGAAGCAGGCGGGGGCGTACGCCGCTACGGCGTGACGGTGTCGCGCGACTTGCGCAGCCAGTACAGCGCGGAGATCGGCAGCAGCACGGGAATGAAGACGTACCCCATCCCGAAGTCGGACCAGACGGTCGCGTCCGGGAAGGCCGAGCTGTCGACCACGGTCCACGTACCGACGAGAAGCACACCCGCGAGTTCGGCGGCGCAGCACACCAGCGCCGCCTTGCGGGCGGTCTCTCCGCCCCGGACGAGCGAGTAGGTGATGAAGCCGTACACGACTCCCGCCACGGCCGACAGGGAGTAGGCCAGCGGCGCCCGCTGGAAGTCCGTCGCGATCTGGAACACCGAGCGCGACACCGCGCCGACGACCATCACGCCGTAGAACCAGACGAGCAGCATGCCCGGCCCGCTGATCAGCCGGGCCGGCTTCTCCTCCGCCGTCGTCACGTCAGCCTCCCCAGATGTCATAGAGCCGCACCTCCAGCACGGCCAGCACCACACCGCCGGCGGCCGCCGTCACCGAACCCCAGCGGGTCCGCTCGGCCAGCGACATCATCCCCGCCGCCGGCACACACGCGAACGCTCCCAGCAGATACGCCACGAAGATCGTCGTACCCTGTTCCGGCTTCTCGCCCCGCACCAGCTGGACGATCCCGATCACCAACTGGAGCACGGCCAGGACCGACACCACGGCCATGCCGATGAAGTGCCAGTCCTTGGTCGGCTGGTCGCGGTACGCGGCCCAGCCGCACCACGCGGCGAGCAGCAGCGCGGCGATCCCGGTCACCAGCGTCAGGGCATTGAGCATGCGGAGACCCTATTACGGCCGAAACGGACCCCGGCCGCCGACCCCGCCGTACGCCGTAGGGTCTGGACCATGACGATCCACGCACAGGCCCTCCTCTTCGACAACGACGGCACCCTCGTCTCCTCCCTCGCCTCCGTCGAACGCTGCTGGGCCCGCTGGGCCCGGGAGTACGGGATCACCGCAGAGGACTTCGGGCGCGTGGAACTGCACGGGCGGCCCGCCGCCGAGATAGTCGCCGACCTGCTGCCCGCGCACCTCGTGCCCGAAGCGGTCGCCCGGGTCGAGCAGTTGGAGGTCGACGACGTGCCGGACGGCGGCGTCCGGCTCCTGCCCGGCACGAGCGAGTTCCTGTCGGGTCTGCCCGCCGAGTGCTGGGCCGTCGTCACCTCGGCCACCCGGCGGCTGGCCGAGGCCCGGCTCGACGCCGTCGGCATCCTGGCCAAGACACTGATCGCCGCCGACGACATCACGCACGGCAAGCCCGACCCCGAGCCCTACCTCCTGGCCGCCCGGCAGCTGGGTGTCGACCCCGCCCGCTGCGTCGTCTTCGAGGACGCCCCGGCCGGGCTCCGGGCGGGCCGCGCCGCCGGGATGACCACCGTGGCGTTGGCCACAACCCACCGGGCCGACGAGCTGGACGCCGACCTCGTCGTGCGGGACCTGTCGGCCTTGTCCGCACTGGTCACCGACGCGGGCGTGGAGATCTCGGTCCGCGGCTGAGTCCCGGCCCCGTACTGTCCGCCGCTGTCCACTATGCGGACAGCGGCGACCGGTCAGGAGTGACCGTCTGCTTTACTTGCCGCATGACCACGACGAGCTGCCGCACCCTTGCGACCGAGGCGACCATGACGCCCGGTGCTCGTTGTATGTGTCGCCTGATGTGTCGAATGTGCGCCTTCTAGAGGGCCCCCGCATCAGCTGAGCCTCGCGCCCCGAAGCGAGAGCCGTGGCATGTCCGTGCGCCGCAGTCCGTACGAGACGCACACCCACTTCCCATGCCTGAACCGCATGCACCCGTGCCCGGGCCCACCCACGCCCGCGCACTCGACAGTGACGGAAATCCTGTGATCACCACCTCGGGCCTGACCAAGGTCTACCGCTCCCGCGGCCGTGAGGTCACCGCCCTCGACGGCGTCGACCTGCACGTCCGCGAAGGCGAGGTCTACGGCGTCATCGGCCAGTCCGGCGCCGGCAAGTCCTCCCTCATCCGCTGCGTCAACCTGCTGGAGCGCCCCACCTCCGGCACCGTGACCGTCGCCGGACAGGACCTCACCGCCCTGGCCGGCCGCGGCCCGCGCGCCGGCCGGGAGCTGCGCCGGGCGCGCAGCCGTATCGGCATGGTCTTCCAGCACTTCAACCTGCTGTCCACGCGCACCGTGCAGGACAACGTCGAGCTGCCGCTGGAGATCCTCGGCACGTCCGGCAAGGAGCGCTCCCGCAAGGCGCTCGAACTCCTCGACCTGGTCGGCCTCGCGGACCAGGCCAAGGCCTTCCCCGCCCAGCTCTCCGGCGGCCAGAAGCAGCGCGTCGGCATCGCCCGCGCCCTGGCCGGCGACCCCAAGGTGCTGCTCTCCGACGAGGCCACCAGTGCCCTCGACCCCGAGACCACCCGCTCCATCCTCCAGCTGCTGCGCGACCTCAACCGCCAGCTCGGCCTGACCGTCCTGCTCATCACCCACGAGATGGACGTCGTGAAGTCGATCTGCGACTCCGCCGCCCTCATGGAGCGGGGCCGGATCGTGGAGCACGGCACGGTCAGCGAACTGCTGGCCACCCCGGACTCCGAACTGGCCGCCGCGCTGTTCCCGGTGAGCGGCGAGCGCACGGGCGACGACCGCACCGTCCTCGACGTCACCTTCCACGGCGAGGCCGCCACCCAGCCGGTCATCTCGCAGCTGGCGCGCACCTACAACGTCGACATCTCGATCCTCGGCGCCGCCATCGACACCGTCGGCGGCCTCCAGATCGGCCGTATGCGCATCGAACTGCCCGGCCGCTACGAGGACAACGTGGTGCCGATCGGCTTCCTGCGCGAGCGGGGCCTGCAGATCGACGTCGTCGGCCACGAGGGCCGGGGCGAGGAGCCCGTGCTGGTGAAGGATGGTGCCGAGTGACCTGGTCCGAGATGCAGCCGCTGCTGTCGCAGGCCTGTACCGACACGCTCACGATGGTGGTCTGGTCCACCCTGATAGCCGTCGCCGTGGGCCTGCCGCTCGGCGTCCTGCTCGTCCTCACCGACCGGGGCGGTCTGGTGCAGAACGTCGTCGTGAACAAGGTGATCGGCCAGATCGTGAACGTCGGCCGGTCGATGCCGTTCATCATCCTGATGGTCGCCCTGATGACCTTCACGCGCTGGGTCACCGGGACGACGATCGGGACGACCGCCGCGATCGTGCCGCTCGCCATCGGCGGCATCCCCTTCTTCGCGCGCCTGGTCGAGACGGCCGTCCGCGAGGTGGACAACGGTCTCGTCGAGGCAGTGCAGTCCATGGGCGGCAACACCTGGACGATCGTCCGCAAGGTCCTCGTCCCCGAGGCCCTGCCCTCGCTGATCGCCAGCACCACCACCACGATCATCGCCCTCATCGGCTACTCCGCCATGGCCGGCACGGTCGGCGGCGGCGGCCTCGGCGACCTCGCCGTCCGCTACGGCTACCAGCGCTTCGAGACCCAGATGATGTGGATCACCGTCGCGATCCTCGCCGTCGCCATCTCCCTCATCCAGTTCGCCGGCGACTTCGCCGCCCGCTCCCTGCACAGCCGCGGCGCCCGCTCCGGCCCCGCGCCGAGGCTCCGCCTGCTCAAGGCGAAGGAGCCGGCGGCGTCCGAGGTCGGCAAGGCCGCCTGAGCAGTCCGCCGAGCAGTCCCCCTGAGTTTCCCCGCCCACCCATGACGGGGTCGCACCACCCATAAGGAAAGGCACTTTTCGTGCGTAACACCGCCAAGCTCACCACCGCCGTCCTCGCCGCCGGAGCCCTCACCTTCGGGCTCTCCGCCTGCGGCTCCGGCAGCTCCTCCAGTTCCCACGACTACAGCGGTCCGCTGGTCGTCGCCGCGAGCCCGACCCCGCACGCCGAGATCCTCGACTTCGTCAAGAAGAACCTGGCGAAGAAGGCGGGCCTCGACCTGGAGGTCAAGGAGTTCACCGACTACATCGCGCCGAACACGGCCACCGAGGACGGCTCGGTGGGCGCCAACTACTTCCAGAACCAGCCGTACCTGGACGACTTCAACCAGAAGCACGGCACCCACATCGTGCCCGTCGTCACGGTGCACCTGGAGCCGCTCGGCCTGTACTCCCACAAGGTCAAGAAGGCCGACGCGCTGAAGAGCGGTGCGACCGTCGCCGTCCCGAACGACGCCGTCAACGAGGGCCGCGCACTCAAGCTGCTCGCCGACAACGGGCTCATCACCCTCAAGTCCGGCACCGGCAACGAGGCCACCCCCCAGGACATCGCCAAGAACCCCAAGCACCTTCAGTTCAAGGAGGTCGAGGCGGCCCAGACCCCGCGCTCCCTGGACGACGTGGACGCCGCCGTGGTGAACGGCAACTACGCCATCTCCGCGGGTCTCAAGCCCGCCAAGGAGGCGATCCTGCTGGAGTCGGCGAAGAACAACCCGTACGCCAACTTCCTCGCCGTGAAGAAGGGCAACGAGAACGACCCGCGCGTCAAGAAGCTCGCCAAGCTCCTCGTCTCGCCCGAGGTCAAGAAGTTCATCGAGGACAAGTACCAGGGCTCCGTCCTGGCGGTGGCCCAGGGCTGACGGTCCGTCCGCACCGCCGCGACCCGCACGGGGTCCGCTCCCGCACCGCCGCGGGAGCGGACCCCGTCGTGCGCACGAGTGGTTTCATGCTGCATGCTGGGCAGTTCAGCGGGCCCTGACGGTCCTGACGGTCTCTCAAGTCTTCCGAAGGTTACGGAGCGGCGCATGACTAGCACCTTCCCCAACATCTCCATCAGCACGGAGCGGTTGGTGCTGCGTCCCCTCGACGTGGACGACGCGCCCGCCCTGGCCGAGATGATGAACGACGAGCAGGTCGGCGCCTGGACCGCCGTCCCGCAGCCGTACAGCGAGGACCAGGCACGCCACTGGATCACCCGCTACGCCCCCGCCGAACGCATCGCCGGCCGCGGCCTCGACCTCGCCGTCACCGAGTTCCTCACCCAGCGCCTGGTCGGCATCGTCCAGCTCGCCAGGACCAACTGGCAGGTGCGCTCCACCGAGATGTCGTACATCATCGCGCCCTGGGCCCGCGGCGAGGGCTACGCGTCCGAGGCCGCGCTCGCCACCGCGCACTGGCTCTTCAGCGACCAGAAGTTCGAGCGCATCGAACTGCGCACCGCCGCCGACAACACCGCCGCCCAGCAGGTCGCCCAGAAGATCGGCTGCATCAGCGAGGGCGTCCTGCGCAACGCCTGCATAGTCCACGTCCGCGGCGACGACGACACCTGGAGCGACGTCCGCAGCGACTACATCGTCTGGAGCCTCCTCCCGGAGGACCTCGAAGGTGCCGACGAGCAGCTCGCCGACACCGGCGAATTCGCGTCGTACGCGGACTGGAACTGACGTCCGGGCGGCGGGCGGGCTCGCCCCGGCGCGCGTCCGACAGCTCCACCGGGTACTCTCAACCAGCCCGACCATGGGCCCGTACCCCTGACGACCTGCGAAGACCTGGAGACTGACGACGATGGCCGACCGGGTGACGGTGATCGGCTGGGACGGCTCGCCGCTGACCGCCGCGGCACGCGCCGCGCTCGGCGCCGCCACGCTCGTGGCGGGCGCGGCCCACCATCTGGCACTGCCCGAGGTCCCCCTCGCCGCCGAACGCATCCGCCTGGGCAGCGTCGCACTCGCCGCCCGCCGCATCGCCGCCCACCGCGGCACCGCCGTCGTGCTCGCCGACGGCGACCCCGGCTTCTTCGGCGTCGTGCGCACCCTGCGCGCCCCGGAGTACGGCCTGGAGGTGGAGGTCGTCCCCGCCGTCTCCGCCGTCGCCGCCGCCTTCGCGCGCGCCGGCATGCCCTGGGACGACGCCCAGGTCGTCGTCGCCCACCGGCGCACCCTGCGCCGCGCCGTCAACGTCTGCCGCGCCCACACCAAGGTCGCCGTCCTCACCTCGCCCGGCGCCGGCCCCGCCGAACTGGGGCTGCTGCTCGACGGCGTCCACCGCACCTTCGTCATCTGCGAGGAACTCGGCACCGAACGCGAGCAGGTCAGCGTCGTCACCTCCGACAAGGCCGCCGACCACACCTGGCGCGACCCCAACGTCGTCATCGTCATCGGCGGGCCCGCCGCACGAGGCGTCCCGGGGGAGGGCGGCGGCTGGATCGCCGGCCGCGACCCCGGCACCGGCCCGCGCGGCTGGGTCCAGCCCGACGAGTTCTACGTCGGCGGGACCGAGAGCGGTACCGGCGGTGGTCTCGGCGAGGGCGAGACGGAACTGCTGCGCGCCGCCCAACTCGCCCGGCTCGGGCCCCGGGTCGGCGACCTCGTCTGGGACATCGGCTGCGGCTCCGGCGCGTTCGCCGCCGAGGCCGCGCGCGCCGGAGCCGCCGTCATCGCCGTCGACCGGGACCAGGAGGCCTGCGCCCGCACCGACGCGGCCGCCCGCCGCTCCGGCGTGCAGCTCCACGTGGTCCGGGGCACCGCCCCGCACGTGCTGGAGAACCTGCCCGAGCCCGATGTCGTACGGGTCGGCGGGGGCGGCGCGGCCGTCGTCTCCGCGGTCGCCGACCGGCGCCCGCAGCGCATCGTCACCCACGCCGCGACCCGCGACGCCGCCGAACTCGTCGGCCGCGACCTGACCGAGCACGGCTACCGGGTCGAGTGCGCCCTGCTCCAGTCCGTCGCCCTCGACACCCGCGCCTGGACCGAGACCGAGCGCAGCGTCGCCTTCCTGCTCAGCGGGGTCCTTCCGGATCGCGCCCCGTGATCCTGTTGTCGTACCGCGCGCGGTAGGCTGGCCGATCGTTGTACCGCACCGGGCGGCCCGGAACTTCGTTCGCCAATGTCCGGAAAGCGCGCCCGTTTTGGGGTGGGTGTGGTACTGCGAAACCGGAGGACGCGCAACGTGGCGCAGTCCACAGCGGACTGTCGCGGATCATGCTGTCGCGACGGCGCGACGGCCGGGACAATGCCACTGAATGGCTTTGTCGCCTTTTCCGGCGGGTCGTTCGTGCCGCTGGGCACGGACGCTCGTTCTTCACTACGGGCGGTCGGTGCGCCGTTCCGGATGAGCTGGTCGTAGGAGAGCACTAACCGATGGGCGAGGGGTACGCATGACCGACACCGGCCAGGTCCCGGGCGAGGGACAGCCGGAGAGCGCAGGCATGGTGGAGCAGCCGGGCGTCGCCGCGCACGGTGCGTACACCTACCTCTCCGAAGCGCCCGCCGAGGACGAAGAGCTGTTGCTGCCCGGCGCCCAGGGCGCGTGGGGCAACGAGGTACCGCCGCCCGCACCGGAGCCGGTCCTGGAAGCCGTGCACGAGCCGGGCCCGCACGAGACGGCCGGCCGCGACAGCGGTTCCGTGGACCTCAGCGGCGTCCGCCTGCCGAACCCGGCCCCGGTGTCCGCGGCGCCGCCCCCCATCCTCTCCGCGCCGCAGGATCCGCAGGCCGCCGCGCAGCCGCCGCGCCGCCCGCTGCACCTCGGCCCGCCCATCCCGGACGCCTCCGCCAGCCCGGTCCGCTCCCTCGCGGACCGCGGCCCGGCCGGTGCACCGGTCCGCCAGCCCGCCCCGGCACCGGCCGGCCCCGAGTACCTCGACGCCCAGCCGCTGGGCGAGATGGCCCCGCAGAACGCGGCCCCCTGGGGTACGGCGCCCGCGCCTGCCCCCACGCCGGTGCCCCAGTCGGGCGCACCGGCCCCGGCTGCGGAAACGGTTGACCCGGCCGTCGTCACGCCGGACGCCGGTGTCGCGGTGGACGCGGCGGCCGACAGCGCGGTTCCCGCCGCGGCCGTGGCGCCGGCAAACGGCGCCGCGCCCGCGGGTGTTGCGGTTCCCGTGGAGGCCGCGATGCCCGCCGAGGCCGTGGCCCCGGCAGAGGCGGACGCGGACGCCGTGGTTCCGGTGGAGGCCGCCGCCGTGCCGGCGGAGGTCGCGGTTGCCGTGGACGCCGTGGACGCGGCGGGTCCCTCGGCCGGCGCCGACCAGGCCGCCGTCACCCCGGTCGCGACGCAGGCGGCCGACGAAGTGCCCGCCGCCGCGCCGGTCGTGCACGGTCACGACGGTGCGCAGCCCGCGGCCGCCCACGACGGCATCTATGTGGCTCCTGCCGCCGTCGCGGCTCCTGAGAATGTCGAGGTCGCCGTGGTGGCACCGGAGAACGGCGCGGCCGAGCAGGCCCCCGCCGAGGCAGCACCCGTCGTCGCCGAGGCCACGCAGGCCGTGGTGGACCCGAGCGGTGCCGCCGCCCCGGTCGACGCCGTGGCGGTGCAGCTGCCCGAGCAGGTGCAGGCCGCCGAGCCGGCCCAGCCGGCCCCGGCCCCGGCCCCGGAGCACGCTGTGCCGGTGGTGGCCGAGGTCCCCGTCGCCGCTGCCGTGCCCGTCGTGGTGGCTCCGGCCGTCGCCCCGGAGGCCCTCGCTCCGGGGCAGCCCGACCCGAACACCCCCGCCGCCGACGTCGTACCGCCCGCCGAGGCCGCGCCGGCGCCCGAGCAGTCGGCAGCGCCCGTGACGCCCGCTCCGGAACCGGCGGAGGCGGAGGCCGTGGTGCCGACCGCGCCCGCCGCCGAGGCCCCCGTGCCGGTCCCAGGCGCTCCCGCGGCGCCCGAGCCGCAGCCCTACCCGGCCCAGGGCCCGCAGCTGGCCGAACCCGTGACGCCCGTTGTGTCCGCCGCGCCCGAGGCCCAGGCGATGCCCGAGGCAGCGCAGCCGGCCGCGGAGCAGCAGACCCAGTCCGTCGCCGTCGAGGTGGAGCCGCAGCCCGAGCCGGTCGCACAGGACGCCGTCGTACCCGAGACGGCCGCCGCCGAAGCGCCCGCCGCTCCGGCCGTCGCGGAGGCCGAGCCCGCCGCGTCGGCCGCCGTCGTCGGTGAAGCCGCCGAACCGCAGGTCCAGGTCCCGGCCGCGGCCGAGGCCGAGCAGGCCGAGCCGCTGCCCTCGCACGTACAGGCGGACCCGCAGCCGGAGCAGCCGCTCGGACAGTTCGTGCCCGTCGACGGACAGGTGCCCACCACCCCGCACCTGGCGCCGACCCCGCCGCACCCCCTCCTCCTCCCCACTGAGGAGGAGACGCAGCAGCCGGTGGCCACGGTGCCCGCACCGCGCGAGGGCGACGCTCTCGCACCGGTGGCGCCGGACACGGGGCACGCCCCCGATGTCGTACAGCACGCGGAGGACCTGCGGACCAGGGGCGCCGACCAGGAAGAAGAGGGCACGGCCGCAGTGGCGGAGGCACCACAGCCCACCGGCCCCGCGGCGCCCGGCTACGACGACGCCGAGCGCGAGGCCGTCCTGAAGGTGATGCGCGAACGCCGCGACATCCGCAACGGCTTCCGCAGCGACCCCATTCCGCACGAGGTGCTGCTGCGCGTCCTGGAGGCCGCCCACACGGCGCCCTCCGTGGGCCACTCGCAGCCCTGGGACTTCGTCGTCATCCGCTCCGCCGACACCCGGCGGACGATGCACGAACTGGCGATGCGGCAGCGCGACGCCTACGCCAAGTCGCTGCCGAAGGGCCGGGCCAAGCAGTTCAAGGAACTGAAGATCGAGGCCATCCTCGACACCCCGGTCAACATCGTCGTCACCGCAGACCCCACCCGGGGCGGCCGCCACACCCTCGGCCGTCACACGCAGCCGCAGATGGCGCCCTACTCCTCGGCGCTCGCGGTGGAGAACCTCTGGCTCGCCGCCCGCGCCGAAGGCCTCGGCGTCGGCTGGGTCAGCTTCTTCGACGAGCGGGAGATGGTCCGCGCGCTCGGCCTGCCCGAGCATCTGGAGGTCGTCGCGTACCTGTGCGTCGGGTACGTCGACGAGTTCCCGGACGAGCCCGAGCTGATGCAGGCCGGCTGGTCCAAGCGACGCCCGCTGTCCTGGGTGGTGCACGAGGAGACGTACGGCCGCCGCGCCCTGCCCGGAGAGGAACCCCACGACCTGCTTGCCGAGACCGTCGCACAGATCCGCCCGCTCGACGCCAAGGCACTCGGCGAGGCCTGGGAGCGCCAGAAGCGCATGACCAAGCCGGCCGGCGCGCTCGGCATGCTGGAGATCATCTCCGCGCAGCTGTCCGGGCTGTCCCGGCAGTGCCCGCCGCCGATCCCGGAGCCCGCGGCCGTCGCCATCTTCGCCGGCGACCACGGGGTGCACGCCCAGGGCGTGACCCCCTGGCCGCAGGAGGTCACCGCCCAGATGGTGGCCAACTTCCTCGGCGGGGGAGCGGTCTGCAACGCCTTCGCGGCCCAGGTCGGCGCCGAGGTGTGCGTCGTGGACGTCGGTGTCGCCGCCGACCTGCCCGCCACGCCCGGCCTGCTGCCCCGCAAGATCCGGGGCGGCACGTCCGACATGACCACCGGCCCCGCGATGACCCGCGAGGAGGCCAAGGCGGCCATCGAGGTCGGCATCGAGACCGCTCGCGACCTGGTCGCGGCCGGCAACAAGGCGCTGCTCACCGGCGAGATGGGCATCGCGAACACGACCGCGTCCGCCGCGCTGATCTCGGTCTTCACCGGCGCCGATCCGGCCGAGGTCACGGGTCGTGGCACGGGCATCAACGACGAGACGCTGGCCCGCAAGACCGAGGTCGTGCGCCGGGCGCTGGAACTCCACCAGCCGGACCCGGCCGACCCGCTCGGCGTCCTCGCGGCCCTCGGCGGCTTCGAGCACGCGGCCATGGTCGGCCTCCTCCTCGGCGGCGCCTCGCTGCGTACGCCGGTGATCCTGGACGGAGTCAGCGCCGGCGCCGCGGCCCTGGTCGCCCGCGCCATCGCCCCCGAGGTGCTCGCGGCCTGCATCGCGGGCCACCGCAGCGCCGAACCGGGCCACGTGGCCGCCCTCAACAAGCTGGGCCTGCGCCCCCTGGTCGACCTCGACCTGCGCCTCGGCGAGGGCACGGGCGCCCTCCTGGCCCTCCCGCTGGTCCAGAGCACGGCCCGGGCGATGCACGAGGTGGCGACGTTCGACTCGGCAGGGGTCACCGAGAAGTAGGCGCCACGGCACGCGGGGCGGTCCGGTGTTCAGCTGCCGGACCGCCCGTGCCCTATGCCCTGCACACAGCTAAAATCGCACGTCAGGGCCGCTCCGAAGGTGCAGCGGGCCCCCAACGCACAGCTGCACGAGGAGCCGCCCCTCATGGCCGAACACCCCGCCTACCCCGTAGGCCTCCGCCTCCTTGGCCGCCGCGTGGTCGTCCTCGGCGGCGGTCAGGTGGCCCAGCGCCGTCTGCCCGCGCTCATCGCGGCGGGCGCGGACGTCACCGTCGTCTCCCCGGAGGCGACCCCGTCGGTCGAGGCCATGGCGGACGCGGGCGAGATCACCTGGGAACGGCGGCCCTACACCGACGGCGACCTCGCCGAGGCCTGGTACGCCCTCATCGCCACGAGCGACCCGGAGGCCAACTCCGCCGCCTCCGCCGAGGCCGAGCGTCACCGCGTCTGGTGCGTCCGCTCCGACGACGCCGACCTGGCGACCGCATGGACCCCGGCGACCGGTCACAGCGAGGGCGTCACGGTCGCCGTACTCACCACGGACGCGCGCGGCCGTGACCCGCGGCACACCGCCGCGATCCGCGACGCGGTGGTGGAGGGCCTGCGCGACGGCACCCTGGTGGCGCCGCACCACCGCACCCGTACACCCGGCGTGGCCCTGGTCGGCGGCGGCCCCGGCGACCCCGACCTGATCACGGTCCGCGGGCGCCGCCTGCTCGCCGAGGCGGACGTCGTCATCGCCGACCGGCTCGGCCCGCGCGACCTGCTCGCCGAACTCCCGCCGCACGTCGAGGTGATCGACGCGGCGAAGATCCCGTACGGCCGCTTCATGGCCCAGGAAGCCATCAACAACGCGCTGATCGAGCACGCCAGGCAGGGCAAGTCGGTCGTCCGGCTCAAGGGCGGCGACCCGTACGTCTTCGGCCGGGGCATGGAGGAGGTCCAGGCGCTCGCCGAGGCCGGCATCCCGTGCACGGTCGTCCCCGGCATCTCCAGCTCGATCTCGGTGCCCGGCGCGGCCGGCATTCCGGTCACCCACCGGGGCGTCGCCCACGAGTTCACGGTCGTCAGCGGCCATGTGGCCCCCGACGACGAGCGCTCCCTGGCCGACTGGCCGTCGCTCGCGAAGCTCACCGGCACGCTCGTGATCCTGATGGGCGTCGACAAGATCGGGAAGATCGCGGAGACGCTCGTCGCACACGGCAAGTCGCCCGACACCCCCGTCGCGCTGGTCCAGGAAGGCACGACGGCCGCGCAGCGCCGCGTCGACGCCACCCTCGCCACGGTCGCCGAGACCGTGCGTGCCGAGGAGGTGAAGCCGCCGGCGGTCATCGTCATCGGCGAGGTCGTGACGGTCGGCCCGTCGCCGGCCCGCTGACCCTGCGTGGCTCGATCACGCGTAACCCGGGGTAACACACCCCGTCCCAGCCGTTGGCAGCACCTCCAGGACAAGGCAGTATCACCCTGTGGCCGATCTCATCACCGTCGAGGATCCCGACGACCCGCATCTCGCCGACTACACCGGACTGACCGACGTCGAACTGCGCCGCAAGCGCGAGCCCGCCGAAGGCCTGTTCATCGCCGAGGGCGAGAAGGTCATCCGCCGGGCCAAGGAAGCGGGCTACGAGATGCGCTCCATGCTGCTCTCGGCCAAGTGGATCGACGTCATGCGCGACGTCATCGACGAACTGCCCGCCCCGGTCTACGCCGTGAGCCCCGAACTCGCCGAACAGGTCACCGGCTACCACGTGCACCGCGGTGCCCTCGCCTCCATGCAGCGCAAGCCGCTTCCCACGGCCGGCGAACTGCTGCGCTCCGCACGCCGGGTCGTGGTCATGGAGTCGGTGAACGACCACACGAACATCGGCGCGATCTTCCGATCGGCCGCGGCGCTCGGCATGGACGCGGTCCTGCTGTCGCCCGACTGCGCCGACCCGCTGTACCGGCGGAGTGTCAAGGTTTCGATGGGCGCGGTGTTCTCGGTGCCGTACGCCCGTCTGGAGACCTGGCCCAAGGGCCTGGAGTCGGTCCGCGAGGCCGGCTTCACACTCCTCGCGCTCACCCCGGACGACAAGGCCCGCTCCCTCGACGAGGCGGCCCCCCACACGATGGACCGGGTGGCCCTGATGCTCGGAGCCGAGGGCGACGGGCTCTCCACGCAGGCGCTGGTCGCCGCCGACGAATGGGTGCGCATCCCCATGTCCCACGGCGTCGACTCGCTGAACGTGGCCGCGGCCGCGGCGGTGGCGTTCTACGCGGTGGCGACCGGCCGCCCGCGGTCCTGACGACCGCTCCGGCAGGTACCCGCCGCCGGGCACTCACTGCCGGGCACTCACTGTCCGGCGTCCGGGCGCGGAGCCGCTCCGTACCGCGGAGCCGCCTCGTCCCGGTCCGCCCCCGGCCCCCCGGCCTGCGACTGCTGCCGTAGCTGCTGGGCGTGCTGACCCTGCCCGTCGCCGTCGCCGCCGAGTCCGCGCGCCGGACCCTGGCAGCCCTGCGCCAGCGCGATCCCGAGCGCCACGAGAATCGTCACCACGACGAACACGAACAGCCGCTGCCGCAGCAGCCGCGGATTGGCCGGACGCCGCCCGGTCCCCGTCGCCCGCGGCCCCGGCCGCCCGGTGCCGCTGCGCGGAGCGGGCCGGCTTGCGCCGCCGGAGCGCGGGCCGCCGCCGCGCGGCGCCGGTGTCGGACGAGCCGCACCCGGCCGCGCGCCGGCCCCCGCACCGCGCGCGCTGCCGCCGTTCCGCGAGGGCACGCCGTTGCGCGCCGGCGCACCGCCGCCCCGGGAGGGGACACCGCCGCGCGGCACCGGGGTGCCTCCGGCCGGGCGCCGCTGGGTGTGCTGCTGCTCGGGGTAGGTGTCGACGAGCCGGCCCGTGGGCCGGTCCGCCTCCGCGGCGCGCGGCGCGGGCGGCCGTACGCCGGCCTCCATGCCGTGCGCCTCACGGGCGGCGATCTCCTTCAGCCGCAGCGACAGCTGGAGCGTGCTCGGCCGGTCCTCGGGATCCTTCGCCAGACAGGCCCGGACCAGCGGGGCGAGCGCGTCCGGCACGCCGAACAGCTGCGGCTCCTCGTGCACGACCCGGTACAGCATCACCTCGGAACTGCCGTGCCCGAAGGGGGAGTCACCGGTGGAGGCGTAGGCGAGGGTCGCGCCCAGCGAGAAGACGTCGGTCGCCGGGGTGACGGCCGCGCCGCGCACCTGCTCGGGCGCGAGGAAGCCGGGGGAGCCGACGGCCGTGCCGACGTGCGTGAGGGTGGAGGCACCGGTGGCCCAGGCGATGCCGAAGTCGATGATCCGCGGCCCCTTCGGGGACAGCAGGATGTTGGAGGGCTTCAGATCCCGGTGTACGACCCCGGCCTCGTGCACCGCGACCAGGCCCTCGGACAGGGCCGCGCCGATCGCGGCGGCGTCGGCCGCCACGAGCGGGCCCTCGTCGGCGACCTTGTCGTGCAGGGAGGGACCGGGCACGTACTGGGTGGCGAACCAGGGGCGCTCGGCCTCCAGATCGGCCGCGACCAGCCGGGCCGTACAGCCGCCCCGGATGCGCCGGGCCGCCGAGACCTCACGGGCGAACCGCGACCGGAACTCCTGATCCTCCGCCAGATCGGGCCGGATCACCTTCAGCGCGACGCGCTGCCCCTTCTTGTCGGAGCCGAGGTAGACCACGCCCATGCCGCCCGCGCCGAGCCGTCGGTGCAGCCTGAACGAGCCGACGACGCGCGGGTCCTCGCGCCTCAGGCGCATCATCGCCATGTTCATCCCCGCTGCCCGGCCTCTGTGACGTGGCACAGCTTACGTTTCCACGGCCGTCGGCGCGCAGAGGCCGCGCCCTCGGGCCCGAACGGATTGCGCGGACGGCCCGCCTGATGTGAAACGGGGTCAGCACCCCGGGCTGTGCAGCGACCTTGAACGATCCGCGCCTCCAACCCGTAGTCGTGACAAGGCGGTTGAAGCCACTGGAGGGCAGACGGCACCGGTCGGCGAGCCCGCCGGACGCCCACCCCGCACCGCCCGGTCAACCGCCGACCGAGCGGACGGCGAGACGGGCGCGACCGCCTTCCGGCCCGTCGCCCGAGTGATCGATGTCACTCCTGCCGTACCCGGATGCTCCGGAAATGACGGCATACAGCGGACGTCCCCTCCGGGAAGACCCCGAGACCCGCTCCGCCGTCTCCACCCTGGGGAGTACGCCGCAGGTCATGGCTCATCCTCCGGGAGGCCCGGCAATCGGTACGAGGGCATGACGCCCGCAGTGGGCCGCGCCCCTAGATTTGAGGACAAGCGGCGGGTGCAGCACTCGTCCCCCGAGGTCAGACACCCGCCGCTCCGAAGAGAACACAAGACGGTCAGGAGAGGGACCATGGCCCACACGGCACCGCGGCGCACGTCGTTCGCACCCCGTCGTACGGGCCGTCGCCACCCGCTGGTGGCGACGCTCATGGCCCTTCCCCTGGCGGCCCTGCTCCTGCTCGTCTTCGACGGCTGGGAGACGGTGGCCACACAGGCGTCGTCCGTGGGTGCGATGCTGGGGCGCTGAGCGGCGCCCCAGGCCCGGAAGAGCGGTCCGGGCGGGGACATGCATCCAGGAAACCCCGTGGGGACGGGGGTGCGGCGGACGGCACGAATGCCGGCGCAGCTGGGGAGCTGCGCCGGCATTGCGCCGTTCTCGCACATGCGTCTGCGCTCCGCGCCCAAGGGAGTCGGCTGAGGCCCCGATCGCAGCCCGAGCACGCCGTCAGGGCAGGGAGCCGGGTGCCCACCCGCCACCCCGCCCCGCGACCGTCGTACGCTCCCCCCACACCCCGATCCCCGAGGCGCCCCGTGACTCTCCTCCCCGCGCTCACCGCCGAGGTCAAGGCCGTCGCGCACCCGGATCGCGGCGCCGCCGACTGCGCCTGCCCCACCACCCCAGACCCCCTCGCCGACCGCCCCGACGCGACCGTCGTCCGGCACGGCGGCATCGTCGCGAAGGCCCACGCCCCCGGCACCGACCCCGCCGAACTGACGCCCCGCCTCGCCGTGGCCGCCCGCCTGCCGGACGTCTTCCTGCCCCCGCTCGCGCCGGTCCCCACCCCCCTGCACGACCGCCTCCTCACTTTCTGGCCGTACGGCACCCCCGTGGACCCCGACGACCCCGACGCGGCCCCCTGGGAAGCCGCGGCCACCCTCCTCGCCCGTCTGCACCGCACGGCCCCGCCCGACGGTCTGCCCCCGATGCGCGGCCCCGCCCGGGCCGCCCGAGCCGTCCATCGCCTCCACGCGGCCCTGGCCTGCGAAGCCGCGGACGCCGAAACCGTGGATGTCCGACTCGTGGAAGCCGTGGACGCCGAGGTCGCAGGGCATGCCGCCCCGCCCCCCGGGGCCGCCGGGCCCGTCCTCGCCGCCTGGGCCGCCCTTCCCGCGTGGGCGCGCGGCGAAGCCCCCATGCCGGGGCCGGCCATCCTCTGCCACGGCGACCTGCACCTCGGCCAGCTCGTCCGGCACCCGGTGCCGGACGGCTCCTGGCGGCTGATAGACGTCGACGACCTCGGTACCGGCGCCGCGGCCTGGGATCTCGCCCGGCCCGCCGCCTGGTACGCCTGCGGGCTTCTCCCGCCCGACGTGTGGGTCCGCTTCCTCGGCGCGTACCAGCGGGCCGGGGGACCGGCCGTACCGGCGAGCGGTGACCCCTGGTCCGCGCTGGACGTCCCGGCGCGTGCGCTCACCGTGCAGACGGCCGCCCTCGCACTCGCGAAGGCGCTCGACGGACACCGCCCGCTGGACGAGACCGAGCGGTCACTGATCGACGCATGTACCCGAATGATGCGTATTCAGCACCAGTTGGCGTCCCGGCCCCTGAACTAGGCCGCAACCGCCCGGGATCACACGGAGTCTGTCCTGGGGGGGGAACACCAAGCAGGATCGACCGGCGAGGAGTTGAGCCGACGATGCATTGTCCGAAGTGCCATGCGCCGATGCACACCTACAACCGCAACGGCGTCCAGATCGAGCAGTGCAGCGGCTGCCGCGGCATCTTCCTCGACTACGGCGAGCTGGAGGCGCTGACCCAGCTGGAGGCCCAGTGGCCGAAGCCCGCTCCCCAGGCCTACCCGGCCCCGCCCGCCCCGCAGGCGTACCCGGCCCCGCCCGCCCCGCAGGCGTACCCGGCGCCGCCCGCGCCCGCCTGGGGTGCCCCGCACGGCGGTCACCACGGCGGCCACGGACACCACGGTCACCATGACCACCACCACAAGAGCTGGGCCCACATGCTCTTCTCCAGCTGAGCGACACGGGCACACGAAGAAGCCTCCGGCCGTACGAGACGGCCGGAGGCTTCTTCGGTGTGTGGACGATACTGGGATTGAACCAGTGACCTCTTCCGTGTCAGGGAAGCGCTCTCCCGCTGAGCTAATCGTCCGCAGGCTGTGACGCGAGGGTCACAGTCGGTGCGCGATACTGGGATTGAACCAGTGACCTCTTCCGTGTCAGGGAAGCGCTCTCCCGCTGAGCTAATCGCGCGGGGAGGATCTTCGAGAAGATCCGCAGGACCTCCGGGGAGATCCAGTGGACGATACTGGGATTGAACCAGTGACCTCTTCCGTGTCAGGGAAGCGCTCTCCCGCTGAGCTAATCGTCCTTGGAGGTGGAGACGGGATTTGAACCCGTGTAGACGGCTTTGCAGGCCGTTGCCTCGCCTCTCGGCCACTCCACCAGGAGTGTAGGGGATCGGGATGACCCCTACTTCCTTCGAGCGGACGACGAGGCTCGAACTCGCGACCTCAACCTTGGCAAGGTTGCGCTCTACCAACTGAGCTACGTCCGCTTGTCGTTTCGGTCCGCTTCCACGTCCCGGCGACGTGTTGAACTCTAGCGGATTCCCGGGCCAGTACAAAAACGCGTTTGCGCAGCGTGCTG
This sequence comes from Streptomyces sp. NPDC025793, assembly GCF_055558375.1. NCBI lineage: Bacteria > Bacillati > Actinomycetota > Actinomycetes > Kitasatosporales > Streptomycetaceae > Streptomyces > Streptomyces sp. NPDC025793. The sequence goes on from NZ_JBVHMR010000023.1 coordinate 42,895, forward strand.
CGGTGCACCCGACGGAGGACATGGTCAGGGCCCCTCGGGGACATCCCGGAGCCATCTGTCGGACACCCGACCTAGACTCGATCGCGTGCCTCACCATGCCTCCCGACCCCCTGCCCTGGCCCGCTTCGGCGACCGCGTCGCCACCGGTCTCCTGGACGTCACCAGCGACCCGGCCGCCCTGGACTCGGACGGCTTCTGGGCCGTCTGCGCGGACTTCGAGGGCGGGCTGACCTGCGCCCGCTTCGCGGACGTACGCGAGGAGCCGGTGCCCGCCCCGGTGCCGGGCGCCTGGTGCGGCCCGGCGTTCGGGGAGTGGACCTCCTCCCTGGACCGGCGCGCGTACACGGCGGCCGTCGGCCGGATACGCGAGCACATAGCGGCCGGCGACGTCTACCAGGCCAACCTCTGCCGGGTCCTCACCGCGCCCGTGGCCCCAGACGCCGACGTGGACGCCCTGAGCGCCGCACTGGCCCGCGGCAACCCGGCGCCGTACGCGGGCACGATCCGGCTGCCGGAGCACGGCGTGGAGATCGCCACCGCCTCACCCGAGCTGTTCCTGCGCCGGGCGGGGCGGATCGTCGAGAGCGGGCCCATCAAGGGCACCGGGCGCACGGAGGCGGACCTCCTGGAGAAGGACTACGCCGAGAACGTGATGATCGTGGACCTGGTGCGCAACGACATCGGACGCGTGTGTGCGACCGGCAGCGTGACCGTCCCCGACCTGTGCGCCGTCGAGAAGCACCCCGGCCTGGTCCACCTGGTCTCCACGGTCCGCGGCGAACTGCGCGCCGGCGCCGGCTGGCCCGAGCTCCTCGCCGCCGCGTTCCCGCCCGGCTCGGTGACCGGCGCGCCGAAGTCGAGTGCCCTGCGGGTCATCCACGCCCTGGAGACGGCCCCGCGCGGGCCGTACTGCGGCGGCATCGGCTGGGTCGACGCCGACCGGGGCACGGGTGAGCTGGCCGTCGGCATCCGCACCTTCTGGATCGACCGGCCGGGCGACGGCACGGCGCTGCTGCGCTTCGGCACCGGCGCCGGGATCACCTGGGGGTCGGACCCCGAGGGGGAGTGGCGGGAGACCGAGCTGAAGGCGGCCCGGCTGCTCGCGGTAGCGTCGGGGGCGTACGGGGCGAGTGGAGGGGTGTACGCATGAGGATCTGGCTGGGCGGCGGGCTGCGGGACCTGGAGTCCGCCCGTGTCTCCGTCTTCGACCACGGACTGACGGTCGGCGACGGCATCTTCGAGACCGTGAAGACGGCCGACGGGCGGCCCTTCGCCCTCACCCGGCACCTCGACCGGCTTACCCGCTCGGCCCACGGCCTCGGCCTGCCCGACCCGGACCACGACGAGATCCGCGAGGCCTGCGCCGCCGTCCTGGCGGCCAATCCGACGCCGCTCGGCCGGCTGCGGATCACCTACACCGGCGGCCACGGCCCGCTCGGCTCCGACCGCGGTGAGCACGGCCCGACCCTCGTGGTCGCCCTCGGCGAGACCACCCGCCGCCCGGACACCACCGCCGTGATCACGGTCCCCTGGACCCGCAACGAACGCGGCGCCCTGACCGGCCTGAAGACCACCTCGTACGCCGAGAACGTCGTCGCTCTCGGCCGTGCCCACGAACAGGGCGCCTCCGAGGCGCTGTTCGGCAACACGGTGGGACAGCTCTGCGAGGGCACCGGCTCCAACGTCTTCGTCGTCCTGGGCGGCGAGATCCACACCCCGCCGGTCGCCTCCGGCTGTCTGCCCGGCATCACCCGCGCCCTGGCGATCGAGTGGATCGATGCCAGGGAGACCGACCTGCCGCTCGACGTCCTCGGGCGCGCCGACGAGATCTTCCTGACCTCCACCCTGCGCGACATCCAGGCCGTGCACCGCGTCGACGACCGTGAACTGCCCGCGACCCCGGGCCCGGTGACCGCCAAGGCGATGCGCGTCTTCGCCGAGCGCTCCGGGGACGACCTGGACCCCTGAGCCGGCGAAGGCTCATGGGCCGACGGGCGCGGGAGCCCGGGAAAACGGGCTGACTCGGGGCTCGGGCGCGGGTAGAACACCTGTGATGACCACGACCCTGCGGCCGGTCGAGCCGCTTCAGCAGCACCCCGACGGCACCCGTTCGCGCCGTTACCAGGTGTGCGTGAACAGCCGCCCCGTCGGTGAGATCCACCTCGGTACCTCGCCGTCCCTCGGGGACACGGTGGCGAGCGTCGACGAGCTGTGGATCGCAGAGCCCGACCGGCGGCGCGGCCGGGCCACAGTGGCCGTGCTCGCCGCGGAGGAGGTGGCGCGCGGCTGGGGCTGCACCCGGATCGAGACCGTCGTCCCCGCCTCGGCGGACATCGCCCTGCGGCTGTTCGAGACCCTCGGCTACAGCCTGCGCAACCGCCGCATGCGCAAGCCGCTCGGCACCGTCCCGCCCGAGCTGCCGGCGGGCAGCGCCGCGCGGCCCATGACGGAGGCCGACTTCGCGGCGTGGCAGGAGCACGAGATCGAGCGGTACGCGCGCACGTGGATGGACCGCGGCCTGCCCGAGGCCGTGGCCCGCGACAAGGCGCGCCGTGACCACGAGCGGCTGCTGCCCCACGGGCTCGCCACCGACGGCACGCGCTTCAGCGTCCTGGAACACGAAGGGGCCCGGGTGGGCGTGCTGTGGCTGGCGCTCACGGACGACGGCGCGTTCGTGTACGGCGTCGAGACCGAGGCGGCCCACCGCGGCCGGGGGCACGGCCGTACGCTCATGCTGGTGGCGGAGCGCCAGGCGATCGAGGCCGGCCGGCCGGTCCTCGGCCTCAACGTGTTCGCGGGCAACACCCCGGCGGAGCGGCTGTACGAGTCGCTCGGCTACGAGACGACGTCCCACTCCCTCGCCAAACCCCTGCTCTAGGAGGCACCGGGGCGCGGGGCTCCTAGGGCCTGTCGTCACATTCCCGCCTGTCGTGCGAGGCCTCGCACGCGCTTCCCCACAGGGGGCACCCCCAGCCGTGTCGTCATCGGTCGCCGACTCCCCCACGCTCGGCTTCGCTCGCGCGGGAGGGGCCTCACGCGTCGACTCCCTCCCCCGTCTTGCAGCTGCACGCACCGCACGCCGCGCGGCCCGCCCTTCGGGCGGACGACGGGAATGTGACGACAGGCCCTAGGCCTGCCCGCCCCCGCCCAGCAGTCGGTCGGCGATCTCCTCGACGCGCTCGCGCAAGCCCTCCTGGCTCTTGCCGCCGTCGAGGCGTTCGCCGCCGATGACGTACGTCGGGGTGCCGGTCACCCCGATCGCCTTGCCCTCGGCCTGGTCGGCGTCCACGATCAGGATGTGCCGGCCGTCGATCAGCGCGGTGTCGAACTCCTCGGCGTCCAGCCCGAGTTCACCGGCCACCTCGACCAGGAAGGGTTCTCCCCGACGGTCCAGCTCCTCGACCCGCCCGAGCACGGCCTCCACGTACGGCCAGCCCCGACCCTGCGCCAGCGCCTCCTCGGCGGCCTGGGCCGCGGCGAAGGAGTGCTTGTGCTTCTCCAGCGGGAAGTGCCGCAGCCGCAGCTCCAGCCGGTCGCCGTAGCGGGCGCGCAGGGCGCGGAGGTCGTCCAGGGCGGTACGGCAGTCGGGGCACTGAAGCTCGCACCAGACGTCGAGGACGAGGGCGTCGGCGCGCGCGGGGGAGGAGTCGCTCATGCCGGTCAGTCTTCCAGGCCGGGCCCGGCCGACCCAATCGGGACCGTACTGCACTCCAGGAGGAGACGACCCGGAGATGTCCCTGATGTCCGCTGCGGGCATGGCATTGCGGATACGGGACGGTGCAGGATGGAGGGGACGGAGCGCGCCGGCCCGGCGCGCTGTGTCGCTCGCGTACCTCGCGTTCCTCGCGTTGTCCGCGTGGGGCCTTCCACCCGACCGAGCCCGCCAGGAGGACCGGATGATTGCCGAGACCGTCTGCTCCGCCGTTTCCGCGGCGGGCCTGGGCATCGCTGTGGTCACGGCCTACCGCAAGCGCTTCCTGGCGGCGGCGCGCATCGCGGCCTACTCGCTGGTGCCGGTCGGCCTGGTGATGACGGGGCTCGTCGGCTGGCTCGCCGACACCGCCTTCAGCCCTGTCGCCTGGGCGGGCTTCGGGGTGCTGGGCGCGGCCTGGGTGATCTTCGCGGGCACGCGTGCCGTCGAGCGCCGGCGCGGCGGCGCCACCCGGGCCGAGCGCAGAGCGGCCCGCGGCAGCGGGACGGACGCGGTCGCCCCTGCGGCCTCCGCCCCCTCCCTGGGCCCGGGGAGCCGGCAGGCCACCGGGTCCGCCACCGCCCCACGCGCCACCGGCTCCACCGAGGACTTCAGCGACATCGAGGCCATCCTCAAGAAACACGGCATATGACGGCCGCATGACGGTCGCGACGGCATAAGGGCACGTCGGGCCGCCAGGGCCGAAATGACACAGTGCGGCGTGGCCGCGGCCGGTTCCGTTCACAAAACGAAGCAAGTCGGGCGGGACGGCACGGAATGTGGCAACTCCCGCATCCAGGTGGCATGTTGATCGCGTGCGGTGCCTTTCCTGCGTCATGATCTGCCGCGAGATGCTGGACACGACACAGAGCGAGGCCGCGCCGCCGCCACCGAAGGACGAGCCGCGCGGGTGCCTCTTCGCCCTATCCCAGCCACCGCTGATGATCTTCCTTGCGGTGATCGGGTGTCTGATCCTCATGGCTGCGCTGCACGACCTGCTGTTGCTGTGAGCCGTACGCGTCCGTCCCGGCGCCACCCGCCGGGACCGACGTCGACCCCGCCGAGCATCCCGCCTGCGCACGGCAACCGCGTGCCGCGCGGCCGGTCAGCCCGTCGCCTCCTTGCGCCGGGCGCGGTAGGCGGCCACGTGCAGCCGGTTTCCGCAGGTTCGGCTGTCGCAGTAGCGGCGCGAGCGGTTGCGGGACAGGTCGACGAAGGCGCGCCGGCAGTCCGGCGCCTCACAGCGCCGCAGTCGCTCCTGCTCCCCGGCCACCACGAAGAAGGCGAACGCCATCCCGCAGTCGGCGGCGAGATGGTCGGCCACGGAGGCACCCGGCGCGAAGTAGTGCACATGCCAGTCGTAGCCGTCGTGGTCCGTCAGGCGTGGCGTGGTGCCGGCCGTGGCGACCAGGTCGTTGATCAAACCTGCGGCGGATCGAGGGTCGGGGGCCGCGAAGATCGCCGCGAAGCGCCCCCGGACCCGGCGCACCGCCGAGAGATCGAACTCCGACAGCGCGCCGACATCGCTGATTTCATGGTTTCGTACGAAATCTGCGAGAGCGGGGACATCGGACAGTCCGTCCGCCGCCGCGCTGTCCTCCGGCGCGGTGTTCACCAGATCGACCGCGGTGTCGAGGGCCCGCCGGGTGTCGTGGGTGATCAGCACGTTTCGCTCCCTGGCCTGGGGGTCGGGCGACGCCCGCCGATGCTGGCCGATGGTAGCGACATCCGCGCGCCGCGCAGCGGCCCCTGCCCGACTCGGCACGACGGGACAACGCCCCCGCGCCCGCCAGGGTTCCCGGCCCGGTCCCGCCCGTGCGGGGCGGAGGGGGGCGGACACAGGCCGACGCCGCCCCCGTGAACGCTCACGGTGACGGCGCCGGGCTGTGCCGTATGCGGTTGTCCTGGCCCGAGCCGTCTCCCCGAGTGGACGGCGCCGGGCTGCTTTCGATGGCCGCGGCCTAGCTTTCCGCCAGGATGTGCGACAGCTCCTGATCCAGGTCGAAGTGCCGGTGTTCCGTGCCGGGCGGCACGGCGGCGTCGGTTCGCTTCAGGAAGGACTCCAGGGCCCGCGCCGGGGCTTCGAGCAGGGCCTCCCCCTCCGGGGAGCTGAGGGCGATGCACACGACGCCCTGGCCATGACTGCGCGATGGCCAAACGCGGACGTCGCCGGTCCCGGTGGGCCGGTGCAATCCTTCGGCAAGAAGGTCGCGGGCGAACACCCACTCGACGGTTTCCTCGGCTCCGGTGTGGAAGGTGGCGTGCACGGCGTAGGGGTCGGCCGTGTCGTACCGCAGGCCTGCGGGGACAGGCAGGGAGGACTCGCTCGACACAACGAGGCGCAGGTGCAGCTCGCAGCTGACCGTGGTGTTCATAAGCGCCAGGGCCTTTCGCTCAGTGTGCGCTCGGGGATTCGCACGTCGGCGAAATCGACATGCCACCTACGGTGCCGTTGTAAACCCCTCTGGGCGTTTTGCGTGTCTTTACGTAACTCTTCCGGCCGAGAACTCTTACCAGACCTACGGCCATTTCAGTGACGGGATTCACTCGGGTAGGGTTTGTCCGTATGAATGCGGAGAGTGACGAGTCGGGTGAGACCCCTGCGACGGCGGACGAGGTCCACACCGGCCCGCGGGCGACGCGACGGGACGCCGTACGGCCGGCCGCTGGCGGGCTCGGCTCCCGGGCGCCGGAATTCGTCAAGGCCCGCCGGGTTCTGCAGGTGAGCTGGCAGGTCGGCGTCTTCGTGATCGGCCTCGCGGTCGTCGTGGCCGGCATCGTCATGCTCCCGCTGCCGGGGCCCGGCTGGGTGGTGATCTTCGGCGGCATGGCGATCTGGGCGACGGAGTTCGTCTGGGCCCAGCTCGTGCTCCGCTGGACCAGACGCAAGGTCACCGAGGCGGCCCAGCGGGCCCTCGACCCCAGGGTGCGCCGTCGCAACATCACGCTGACCGCGGTCGGGCTGACGATCGCCGTCGCGCTGGCCGGCGTCTACCTGGGGAGGTTCGGCCTTGTCATGCCGTGGAAGATCAACGAGGAGTGAGCCGGCCCCTCGCCCGGGCCGCCCGTCGGCCCGTCCTCTGGTCGGGGGCACCCCCTGACATGGGGTAATGTTCTTCCTGCGCCCGGGCGATTAGCTCAGTGGGAGAGCGCTTCGTTCACACCGAAGAGGTCACTGGTTCGAACCCAGTATCGCCCACCCGGACCGACGGTCCACCTGCGAAACAGCAGGTGGGCCGTCGGCTTTTGTGTCCATGTCTGTGCCGATGTCCGGCGGGGACCGGGGTGCGCCGGCCGGGGAGGCGCTCGGGCGGGGACGGGGCAAGCGCGCCCGGGGGCCGGCGCGTTTTGCCGAACCGGCAACAAGCCTCGTGCGCGGCGTGCGGTTCACAGGAGCATCGGGAGAGGCGCCGCACGAGCGGCCGATGTGCCGCAACGGGCCTCGCCCCACCGCACTGACCCCCAGCCTCCCGGAGCCGTCATGCCCCAGCTTCCCGCCCCCGCCTTCGACCCGTCCCACCGCATGGTCCCCACACCGGCGGGCCGCGTCCACCTCGTGGAGCAGGGCCGGGGCCCACTGGTGCTGCTGGTGCACGGGTTCCCGGAGTCCTGGTACTCCTGGCGCCACCAACTGCCGGCCCTGGCCGCCGCGGGCTACCGCGCCGTGGCCGTCGACGTCCGGGGCTACGGCCGCTCCTCCGGACCGGCGGCCGTGGACGCGTACCGGATGCTCGACCTGGTCGCGGACAACGTCGCCGTGGTCGAGGCCCTGGGGGAGCGGTCCGCGGTGGTCGTCGGCCACGACTGGGGTGCGACGATCGCCGCCACCTCCGCCCTGACCAGGCCCGATGTGTTCCGCGCCGTGGCCCTGCTGGGCGTGCCGTACACCCCGCCCGGCGGTCCGCGCCCCAGCGAGGTCTTCGCGGGGATGGCCGGGACGGGCGACGATGACGGTGGCGAAGGCTGTCACGGTGGCGATGGCGGTCGCAGGGACGGCATCGAAGGCGGCGACAACGGTCCCGGCGGGGGCGGTGCGGGCAGCGGTGCCGACGCTCGCATCACGGGCGACCAGGGCGGCGGCGCCGGCGGGGCGACCGGTACCCGTCGTGCCGTGAGCGGCGACCGTGCGACGACCGGCGACGGCCCTGGAACCGGCGCCGACCGCGGCAGCGGAGTCGAGAAGCGGGACGTGGACGACGACGCGGAAGGCCGGCCCGGCGTCGAAGCCGCGGGGACCGCGAGGTCTGCGCAGTCGGCAGGCTCCGCAGGGGAGTTCGTGGTGCCGGACGAGTTCTACGTCTCGTACTTCCAGCAGCCGGGCCGGGCGGAATCGGAGATCGAGCCCGATGTACGCGGCTGGCTCGCTGGTTTCTACGCGGCTCTGTCCGCCGACACCATGCCCGGACCCGGCGCTCCCGACCCGCACTTCGTCACCCGTGGTGGCACCCTGCGCGAACGCTTCCCGGCAGGCCGACTGCCGGCCTGGCTGGGCGAGCGCGATCTCGACGTCCTGGCCGGGGAGTTCGAGCGGACGGGGCTGACCGGCGCGCTGAACCGGTACCGGAACATGGACCGGGACTGGGCCGACCTGGCCGGTTACGCGGGTGCGCCGATCACGCAGCCGTCCCTGTTCGTCGGCGGTGCCCTGGACGCCTCGCTCGCCTGGCTGGCGGACGCGGTCACGGCGTACCCCGAGACCCTGCCCGGTCTGCTCGGCTCGCACATTCTCGACGGCTGCGGCCACTTCGTCCAGCAGGAGCGCCCCGAGGAGACCAACCGAATCCTCCTCGACTGGCTCGCGGCCCTGCCCGCCTGATCCCGGGTCACGCCGGGAACGAGCAACCCGTCGCTCCCCCCTCGCCGTCAACGACGATCCCGAGGGCCAGGGCCAGGGCCAGGGCCAGGGCCAGGGCCAGGGCCAGGGCCAGGGCGAGAGCGAGGGGCCGGGAAGGGGGCGAGTGCGAGGGGCCGGGAAGGGGGCGAAAGCGAGCACGCGGACGCGGATCAGGGCGAGGGCGACGGCGACTCCCGGCCCCGCCACCCCCGTTGCCCCCGTTCGGCCCGCCGACCGCTTCCCCCACCAGCGCCGACCCCCGGCATGCCGCTCGGGCGCGTGCGCCGTCCACCAGAAAATCCTGTCCGAATCATTGACGCACCCCTGGCCCCTCCGTACCTTGTGCCAGCAAGCGCTTACTTGAAACGATTCACGACGGCGGCGACGACGCTGCGGGGAGGGCCCGACTGTGGGAACCAGCAGGAATCTCAAGAGGCGTACGATCCTGAAGGCGGCCGGGGCGTCGGCGGCCGTGCTCGGGCTCGCGGCGACGACCGGCTGTGGCGGCGGAAGCGGTTCCGGGGACGGGACGGTGACGATCCGTTACTCCTGGTGGGGTGCCGAGGAGCGGGCCAAGAGGATCAACCAGACCATCGCCCTCTTCGAGAAGAAGTACCCGAAGATCAAGGTCAAGACGGACTTCCAGACGTACGCGTCCTTCTGGGAGAAGTTCCAGACCCAGGCCGCCGGCGGTAATCCTCCGGACGTTTTCCAGAACGCCGTCACCTTTCTTCGGAAGTACGACAAGCGTGGAATTCTTCTCGACCTCAACTCCCAGGCGAAAGCAGGCAATCTGAGCCTGGATCACTTCCGGGACGGCGTCACGAAGGTCGGCCAGGTCGACGGCAGACAGCTCGGAATTCCGGTCGGCTCCAACACCATGGCGCTCGTCATCGACGAGAAGGTGTTCCGGAAGGCGGGCGTCGAACCGCACGCGGGCTGGACCTGGGACGACTACTTCAAGGCCCTGAAGACGATCCACGACAGGACGAGCATTCCGGGGGACACCGGCTACTTCACCATCATGTACCTGTACGACCTCTACCTCCGCCAGAACGGGAAGGCCTTCTACGCCAAGGACGGACTCGGCTTCGACCAGGCCGATCTGACGGAGTGGTGGACGGACGGGTACAACCGGGTCAAGGCCGGCATCGTCACCGACCCGAAGGTCGTCCAGCAGGACAACCCCAAGTCCTCGCTCTCCGCCGGACACGGCGCCTCGGAGTTCACCTGGGACAACTTCACCGTCCGCTACTCGGCGGAGGGCAACAGCATCTACGGCCTCGCCCCGATCCCGACCACGGACGGCAGACAGACCGGCCAGTACCTCGCCTCCCTGATGCTCAGCGCCTCCTCCCACACCTCCCACCCGAAGGAGGCCGCGCAGTTCATCGACTTCATGGCCCACGACCCCGAGGTCGGCAAGATCATGGGTTACGACCGCGGCATCCTCGCGAGCACCGAGCAGTACGACGCGTACCGGCCGGTCGACGCGGTCAACAAGGAGATCGCGCAGTACGAGGCGGACACCGCCAAGGCGGGCGTCCTCGGCACGATCACCCCGCACCCCTCCGGTGCCGACACCATCGAGGCCGCCTTCCTGCGCATCGGCGGCGACCTCGGACAGGGCAAGACGAAGGTCTCCGACGCGGTGAAGCAGTTCTTCACCGAGTCCGAGGCCGCCTTCCAGGCCTGAGGGGAAACATGCCGTGACGCTCGTCAAGCACTCCGCGCCCGCCGCCCGCAGGACGCGCCCGGCCGCCTCCGCCACCACGGGGCGGCCCGGCCGCCGCCGCGAGAACCTCGCCGGCTACCTCTTCATGTCCCCGTGGATCGCGGGCTTCCTGCTGCTGACCGCGGGCCCGATGGTCGCCTCGCTGTACTTCGCGTTCACCGACTACGACCTCTTCAACAGCCCCCGGTGGGTCGGGCTCGACAACTTCACCAAGATGTTCGCGGACCCCCGCTGGCAGAAGTCGGTGGAGGTGACGGCGAAGTACGTGATCATCGGCACGCCGCTGAAGCTGCTGCTGGCCCTCGGGGTGGCCCTCCTGCTCGCCCAGAGCCGCCGCGGCCAGGCTTTCTACCGGGCCGCCTTCTACGCCCCCTCGCTGATCGGCGCGAGCGTCTCGGTCGGCTTCGTCTGGCGCTCGCTGTTCTCCGACGGCGCGATCGTGGACCGTACCCAGTCCTTCTTCGGCTGGCACGTCGGCGGCTGGGTCGGCAACGCCGACTGGGTGCTGTACTGCCTGGTCGCGCTGACCGTCTGGCAGTTCGGCGCGCCCATGGTCATCTTCCTGGCGGGGCTGAAGCAGGTGCCCAGGGAGCTGTACGAGGCCGCCGAGGTGGACGGCGCCGGACCCTTCCGTACGTTCTGGACCATCACCCTGCCGATGATCTCCCCGGTGCTCTTCTTCAACGTGCTCCTGGAGACCATCCACTCCTTCCAGATCTTCGGCTCGGCCTACGTCGTCTCCAACACCCAGTGCGGCCCGGCCGACGCCACGCTCGTCTACACCTGCTACCTGTACCAACAGGGCTTCAAGAACGCCCAGATGGGCTTCGCCTCCGCCATGGCCTGGATGCTGCTGCTCGCCGTGGCCCTGGTGACGGCCGTCCTCTTCTGGTCCCAGAAGAAATGGGTGCACTACGAGGAGGACGCCCGATGAGTGCCACCACGGCCGCCAAGCCGTCGTCCCCGCCGATCCGCAGGCGCACCGGATCCCTCGTCTGGCACCTCGGCGCCCTGCTGATCCTCGCGGTCATCCTCTACCCGGTGATCTGGGTGATCGGCGCCTCCTTCAAACCCGGCAAGGACGTCGTCAACAGCCTCACGCTGTTCCCGTCCCACCCGATCCTGAGCAACTTCAAGGGCCTCGCCGACGGCATCGCGGACGTCCAGATCCGGACCTTCTTCCAGAACTCCCTCTTCTACGCGGGCGGTGCCGTCGTCGGCGTCCTCATCTCCTGCTCGCTGACCGCGTACGCGTTCGCCCGCATTCGCTTCGCCGGGCGCAACCTGCTCTTCTCGCTGATGATCGGCACGCTGCTGCTGCCGTACCACGTGCTGCTGATCCCGCAGTACGTGATGTTCCAGAAGCTCGGCTGGGTCAACACCTACACCCCGCTGCTGATCGGCAAGTACCTCGCCACGGAGGCGTTCTTCGTCTTCCTCATGGTGCAGTTCATGCGGAACCTGCCGAGGGAGCTGGACGAGGCGGCCCGGCTCGACGGCTGCGGGCACCTGCGCATCTACTGGTCGATCGTGCTGCCGCTGTCCCGGCCCGCGCTCATCACCAGCGCGATCTTCACCTTCATCAACGCCTGGAACGACTTCATGGGCCCGCTGATCTACCTCAACGAGCCCGGCAAGTACACGGTCTCCCTGGGCCTGATGATGTTCCGCGACTCCGACGGCGTCGCCGCCAACTACGGCGGGATGATCGCGATGTCCCTGGTCGCGCTGCTGCCCGTGCTGCTGTTCTTCCTCGCCTTCCAGCGCCATCTGATCGACGGGATGGCGACCTCCGGGCTGAAGGGGTGAGGCGACCGGCATGGCCGAAGCACGTGTGAAGGCACGCAAGGACTCCGAGTTCGCCGAGCGGTTCGCCGTCTTCGCCGAATGTCTGCTCACCGGCGTATGGATCGCGGTGGCCTCCCTCGGGGTCGTCACCTATCCGGCCGCCTTCGCCGCCGGTGCCCGGCATCTGCGCCGCCGCACCGGCCACCGGGCAGGCGGATGGCGGGAGTTCACCGCCGACTTCCGCGCCGCCCTGCGCGGGGGCTGGGCGGTCGGGCTCGCGGGCTGGGCCGTCCCGGCCCTGGCCTGGCTGGAGGTGCGGGCCGTACGCGCCGGGCTGCCCGGCGGACCGCTCGTGGGCGCCGTAGGACTGCTCGCGCTGATCGGGGTCGCCGTGGCCGGACTGCGCGCGGCGGCCGTCTGGGCGCCCGGCACCCGTTGGCGCGCTCTGCTCGCGGAGGCGGGCCGGCGTACGGTCCTCGACCCCGCCGGATCCTTCCTGCTGGTCGGCGGAGTGGTGCTCACCGTCTGCTCCGCCCTGCTCATCGCCCCCCTGGCGGTGCCCGTGCTCGGTGCCGTCACGGCGGCGGCCGTCGCCGTCGAGGAGCGGTACCGGCGCCGCTGACCTGCCTCAAGGCCGGTGCCCCTGGGCGCCGTGTCTCTGTCATGCCCCTGATCAGATCATCTATGGAAGGAAGGCCATGTCCCCCATCCCCCGCAGATCCCTCCTCCAGGCGGCCGCCGTCGCCGGAGCCGCAGCGCAGTTCAGCTGGGTGCTCGGGGCCAAGGACGCCGAGGCCGCGCCCGGAGCTGCGGCCGGCGGCGACGCCCCCGTCACCCTGGACTGGCTGGAGGCCGGCGGCCTCGGCGCCGCGCCCGGCACCACGGTCGGCGTGCCCTGGCCCATGGGCGCCCACCAGGAGGACCAGACGTTCGCGCTCACGGATGCCGCGGGCAAGGACGTCCCCGTCCAGACCTGGCCGCTCGCCTACTGGCCCGACGGCTCCCTCAAGTGGACGGCCCACGCGGTGAGTTCGGGCAGCGGCACGCTCACGCTGACCGCCGGCACGGCCGCCGCCCCCGACAAGCGGGTCACCGTCGACAAGAACGGCGGCACCATCGACGTCTCCACCGGCGTCATCACCGCGCGGATCGGCAGGAGCGGCTCGACCCTGATCAAGTCCGTCACCCGGGGGGCGGCGGAGATCGCCCGCAACGGGCGCCTCGTCCTCCTCCGCCAGCCCGAGGTCGAGGACGAGGACCAGGGCACTGTGAGGACCGAGCGGTTCGACGGCACCGTCGACGAGGTCACCGTCGAGCAGGACGGCCCCGTCCGCGCGGTCGTCCGCATCGACGGCAAGCACCGCAAGGGAAGCCGCAGTTGGCTGCCGTTCTCCCTCCGCCTGTACTTCTACGCCGGCGCCGACTCCTTCCGCATGGTGCACACCATCACCTACGACGGGAAGCAGGAGCCCGGCAAGGCGAGCGGGGACTTCGTCCGCGGGCTCGGCGTCCGCTTCTCCGTGCCGATGCGCGACGCGGCGTACGACCGGCACATCCGCATCGGCGGCGAGGGCAGCGGTCTGCTCCGTGAGGCCGTCCAGGGCATCACCGGACTGCGCCGGGACCCGGGAGCCGCCGTGCAGAGCGCCCAGTACGAGGGCCGGAAGCTGCCGGACCCCGCCACCTGGGACCAGCGCGTGACGACCCGGTTGCCGTACGTCCCGCACTGGGGCGACTACACCCTCGCCCAGCTCTCCGCCGACGGCTTCACTCTGCGCAAGCGCACCAAGAAGGGGTACGGCTGGATCGCCGCCGGCGGTGGCAGGCGGGCCTCCGGCTTCGGCTACGTCGGCGGCGCGAGCGGCGGACTCTCCTTCGGCCTCCGGGACTTCTGGGAGAAGTTCCCCGCCCAGCTCGACATCCGCGACGCCCACACCGACGAGGCCACCGTCACCCTCTGGCTCTGGTCGCCCGAGGCCCAGCCCATGGACCTGCGCTTCTACCACGACGGCATGGGCCAGGACACCTACGCCGAGCAGCTCGAAGGCCTCAACATCACCTACGAGGACTACGAGCCGAAGTTCGGCACCCCCTACGGCATCGCCCGGACCTCCGAACTCCTCTTCTGGGCCAACGACGCCACGCCCTCCGGCGACACCCTCGCCCAGCAGATCGCGGCCGTACGGGTGCTGCCGCAACTCGCCGCCCCGCCCCGGCAGCTCGTCAGGGCCAAGGTCTTCGGCCCCGGCCTGTTCTCGGAGCCGGACCGCTCCACTCCGGCCAAGGCGAAGATCGAGGACCACCTCGACTTCCTCTTCACCTACTACAAGGACCAGGTGGAGCAACGCCGTTGGTACGGCTTCTGGGACTACGGCGACTTCATGCACACCTACGACACCGTGCGCCACCAGTGGCGCTACGACGTCGGCGGCTACGCCTGGGACAACTCCGAGCTGTCACCCGACCTGTGGCTCTGGTACGCGTACCTGCGCTCCGGCCGCTCCGACCTCTTCCGCTTCGCCGAGGCGCTCACCCGGCACACCGGCGAGGTCGACGTCTACCACCTCGGCACATGGGCGGGCCTCGGGACCCGGCACGGTGTGCAGCACTTCGGCGACAGCGCCAAGCAGCAGCGCATCGCCAACACCACCTACCGCCGCTTCTACTACTTCCTCACCGGCGACGAACGCGTCGGCGACCTCATGCACGCCAACGTCGACTCCGACGAGACCTTCCTCGTCCTCGACCCGCTGCGCAAGGTCCGCACCGACCCCTACACCCCCGACCGGCACGCCCTGTCCATCGGCTTCGGCACGGACTGGAGCGGCCTGGTGTCGGCCTGGCTGACCGAGTGGGAGCGCAAGGGCCCCCAGTGGGAGAAGGCCAGGGCCCGCGTGCTGTCCACGATGCGGGGCATCGCCGCCCAGCCCAACGGCTTCGTGCAGGGCAGCGGGCTGTACGACCTCGACACCGGCGCATTCGCCGTCGCCGACAAGCCGGTCGTCTCCGTGTCCCACCTCTCGGCCGTCTTCGGCCTGAACGAGCTGTGCGCCGAGCTGATCCAACTGGTCGACATGCCCGACTTCACGAAGGCCTACCTGGACTACTGCCGCTACTTCAACGCCACCAAGGCCGAACAGAAGGCCCGCTACGGCACCGGCTTCGGCACCCTGCTGCTCTTCCAGGGGCACTCGCGCCTGGACGCCTACGCCGCCGTACAGACCGGGGACGCGACCCTCGCCGAGCGCGCCTGGACCAAGTTCTACGGCTCCGACGGCTACACCGAGTCCTCGCCGTGGCGGACCGAGAGGCTGACCGGACCGGTCACCCTGGTGGAGGGGAGCGAGGCGGCCTGGGTGTCCAGCAACGACACCGCGCTCTACGGCCTCGCGGCCATCGAGAACCTGGCCCTGCTCGGGGACAGGATGCCCGGATGACAGGGCTGGGTGAGCGCCGTCGCACGGGCGGCGGCGCTCGCCCCCCGAGTCTGCCGCGCCGCACGAGGCGGCGCATGAGTACGCGTACTCAGACCGGGGCGCCCCGGCGGGCAGACTCCCCCCATGGACTGGAACCGCCACCGCTTCCTCAGCCTGTGGTCCCTGCCCGTCCCGCCGGCGGCCGTGTACGCCGTGCTGGAGCGGCCCGAGGACTATCCCCGCTGGTGGCCGCAGGTCCGGACGGTGACCCGGCTCGACGACCGCACCGGCGTCTTCACCATCCGGCCCGCGCTGCCGTACACGATGACCTTCACCGCACGCGAGACACGCCGCGACCCGGACGCCGGGGTCCTGGAGATCGCGATGTCCGGCGACCTCGACGGCTGGGCCCGCTGGACGCTCACCGCCGACGGCCCCGGCACCCTCGCCCGCTACGACCAGGTGGTCAGTGTGAACAAGCCCCTGCTGCGGCGTCTCGCTGTCCCCGGCCGCCCGGTCTTCCGCGCCAACCACCGGCTGATGATGGCCGCCGGACGACGGGGACTGCTGGGGTGTCTCGAAGCGGTTTGAAGGATCCGCGTCTCGACCTGTATTGTTCAGTGCGTTCCCGGGCGATTAGCTCAGTGGGAGAGCGCTTCGTTCACACCGAAGAGGTCACTGGTTCGAACCCAGTATCGCCCACCGGGAGAAGACCGGTCCGCCGCAGCGGACCGGTCTTCCGTGTATTCAGGCCGCCGCCGGCAGCTCCGGCCGCAGGGGCCAGTCCGTGCTGACGATCTCCGTCGAGCCGCTGCGCGCGAACCAGGCCTGGAGGCCACGGGCCTGGGCCGCGTGCCAGTTGGCCTGGAGGGTGTGCAGTTCGGCGGGGGACAGGCGCTCCAGCCGGGTCGCGAAACGGCGGCCCACCGCCCGTACGACATCCAGCGCGGCCAATGCGTCCGCCGCGGCGTCGTGCGCGCCCTCCAGCGTCACCTCGTAGTGGGCGCACAGGTCGGTCAGCGTGCGGCGGCCCTTGCGGTACCGGTCCAGGTGCTTGTCCAGCACCCGCGGGTCCAGCACCCTGAGCGGCACCGACTCGAACCAGCGGTCCAGCGACGACGCCCGGTGCCGGCGCAACTCCCGGTCCAGCAGCGTCAGATCGAAGGGCGCGTTCATCACCACCAGCGGACGCCCCATCGCCGCGTGCTCCGCCAGCTGCTCGGCTATCTCGTACATCACCGGCGCCGGCCAGCGGCCGTTGTGCTGGAGGTGCTCCTCCGTCAGCCCGTGCACCGCCGTCGCCGCCTCGGGGACCGGCACCCCCGGGTTCACCAGCCACCGGGACATCCGGGGCCGGGTGCCCGGGGCGTCCTGGACGACGACTGCGGCCGACACGATCCGGTCGGTCTCGACGTCCACACCCGTCGTCTCCGTGTCGAAGGCCGCGAGCGGCCCCTCGTACCAGGTCGTCATCCGAACCCAACTCCTCGTTCACCTACCGCAGATGACGTTCCGTCTTCTGCCTGTTTGGTGATACCCGGGCTGTTTGCGCCGTACGCCGCGAGGAGACAACAGGAGTACGGGTCTTTGCAGTTCAGCGGCCCGCAGCGGAGACACTCATTGCTTGGAAGGCTGTTGGTCATGGCCATAGCGCAGCCCGAGCGGGGCGGGCTGCTGCCCGATCGCCCGGGCACCGTCCGCGGCTCGCTCGCCACCACCGCCTGCATGGAGACCTTGCAGGTCGGCTATCTGCACGCGGTCGCCGCCGCGGCGGGATGCTCGCTGTCCCAGCCCTTCCCGGACAACGGCATCGACTGGCACGTCAGCCACAGCGCGCCCGGACACACCGTCGACGACGAGGTCACCATCAAGGTGCAGCTGAAGTGCACCTACCAGATCCCGCCGAACCCGCCGGGCCGCTCCTTCTCCTTCACCCTCGACAACGACCATCTGCGCAAGCTCGCCCGCACACCCGTCTCGGTGCACAAGATCCTGGTCGTGATGCTCGTCCCGCGCTCCCAGGACGACTGGCTGCGCGCCAGCCACGACCGGCTCGACCTGCGGCACTGCTGCTACTGGGTCAACCTCGCCGGCCACCCGGTCACCGGCCGGCACCGGACCACCGTGCGGATCCCGACCTCGCGCATCTTCGACGACCGGGCGCTGTGCGAGATCATGACGCGGGTCGGGACGGGAGGCAGACCATGAGGAGCCGTCCGTACGAGGAGCTGCCGCGCCAGGTCCGGCCGCATCCCGACGACCTCGCCCGGCAGCAGCCCCCCGACCCCGCCCGGGTCGACCCGGCGGTGCTCGGCGCGCTGCTGCACCGGCACGGCTGGCAGCGGCGCGGCGGAGCACCGGGGCGCTACGGCCGCTGGACCCCGCCCGGGCCGGGCGCCGGCACGACCAGCCTGCTGGTGCCGGAGAGTCGCGCCTTCCCCGACAGCGACGACCTGCTCGGCGAGGCCCTCGACGCGCTCGCCCGCAGCGAGACGCCCGGCGCGCGCGAGGTGCTGATCTCCCTCGCCCTGCCCAGCGACGAGATCCGCTGGTGGCGCGACGCCCCGGCCGGGCCCGCCGGCGCCGCGCCCTGGAGCGCCGACGAGCAACTGCGCGGCGCCGCACGGCAGATGCTGCTCGCGGCCGCGCTCGCCACCCGCGCGCGTGCCGGCTACCACGGCGCCCGCCACCGCCGCGCGGCCGTCGCCCTGCTGGAACACGTCCTCGTCGGGCCCGCCGCCGAGGGCCGCACCCTCACCGCCTTCGCGCCCGTCCCGGCGGGCCGGCCCCTCGCCGTCCGCCTCCACCAGGCGCTGCACGCCGCCCGCGAGGCCATCGACTACCAGCGGGCCACCGGCGGCATGGACGCCTTCGACGGCGCCGTCGAGGCCGGGGTCAGCCGCGAGCTGACCGAGGCGCTGGCCACGCTGGTCCGGGGCACCGAGGGCGCCCGGATCGCCGTCGCCTGGGCACCCGGCGCAGGAGTCCCGGAGGGCTGCGCGCCCGCCGCCGAACCCGTCGAGTTCTCCCCGGGCGATCTGCCCGTGCTGCGCGAGGCCGCCGCCCGCTATCTGCGCGAGGAACCCTCGGTGCCGGTCCGGATCACCGGCGCCGTGGTCCGCATGCGCCGCTCCGGCCCCGGCGGCGAGGGCACCGTAAGGCTGCGCGTCCTCGCCGGCGCCGAGGTCCCGCACGTCCGCGTCACCCTGGACGAGGAGGACTACCGCATCGCCGGCCACGCCCATCTCGTCGGCCTCCCGGTGCGCGTGCACGGGCGGCTGGAGCGCCGGGGCGGCTTCCGCCGGCTCACCGGAGCCTCCGGGGTCGTCCCCGTCCAGGTCGACGAGGCCGAGCGGGACCGGCTGCTGAAGGCCCTCCAGGAGAACCTCGACTTCTTCGAGGAGGCGTGCGGGGACGGCGGACCGGGAGAGTACGGGGACGGGGACCGAGGGTGACCGTTTAGCGGTCGGCGCGGTCGGGTCGGTACGATCGCCTGTGCGCGCGCTCCTGGTATGGCGCCGCACCCACCTTCAGTCAGGAGAGACCGGTGTCAGACGTCCGTGTGATCATCCAACGCGATTCCGAGCGGGAAGAACGCGTGGTGACGACGGGCACTACGGCCGCCGACCTCTTCGCGGGCGAGCGCTCGATCATCGCCGCGCGCGTGGCTGGCGAGCTGAAGGACCTCGCCTACGCGGTCCAGGACGGCGAGACCGTCGAGGGTGTCGAGATCTCCTCCGAGGACGGCCTGAACATCCTGCGCCACTCGACCGCGCACGTCATGGCGCAGGCCGTGCAGGAGATCTTCCCCGAGGCCAAGCTGGGCATCGGCCCGCCCGTCAAGGACGGCTTCTACTACGACTTCGACGTCGAGAAGCCGTTCACGCCCGAGGATCTCAAGGCCATCGAGAAGAAGATGCAGGAGATCCAGAAGCGCGGGCAGAAGTTCGCCCGCCGCGTGGTGACCGACGAGGCCGCCCGCGAGGAGCTGGCGGACGAGCCGTACAAGCTGGAGCTGATCGGCCTCAAGGGCTCCGCGTCCAGCGACGACGGCGCGGACGTCGAGGTCGGCGCCGGTGAGCTGACGATCTACGACAACCTGGACGCCAAGACCGGCGAGCTGTGCTGGAAGGACCTCTGCCGCGGTCCGCACCTGCCCTCCACCCGCCTCATCCCGGCGTTCAAGCTGATGCGCAACGCGGCCGCCTACTGGCGCGGCAGCGAGAAGAACCCGATGCTCCAGCGCATCTACGGCACCGCCTGGCCGTCCAAGGACGAGCTGAAGGGCTACCTGGACTTCCTCGCCGAGGCCGAGAAGCGCGACCACCGCAAGCTCGGCACCGAGCTGGACCTCTTCTCCATCCCCGAGCAGATCGGCTCCGGCCTCGCCGTCTTCCACCCCAAGGGCGGCATCGTCCGCCGCACGATGGAGGACTACTCGCGGCGCCGCCACGAGGAAGAGGGCTACGAGTTCGTCTACACCCCGCACGCCACGAAGGGGAAGCTCTTCGAGACGTCCGGGCACCTGGACTGGTACGCCGAGGGCATGTACCCCCCCATGCAGCTCGACGAGGGCGTGGACTACTACCTCAAGCCCATGAACTGCCCGATGCACAACCTGATCTTCGACGCGCGCGGCCGCTCGTACCGCGAACTGCCGCTGCGACTCTTCGAGTTCGGGACCGTGTACCGGTACGAGAAGTCGGGCGTCGTGCACGGCCTCACCCGGGCCCGCGGCTTCACGCAGGACGACGCGCACATCTACTGCACCCGTGAGCAGATGTCCGAGGAACTGGACAAGACGCTCACCTTCGTCCTCGGCCTGCTGCGCGACTACGGCCTGACCGACTTCTACCTGGAGCTGTCCACCAAGGACCCGGAGAAGTTCGTCGGCTCCGACGAGGTCTGGGAGGAGGCGACCGAGACGCTGCGCCAGGTCGCCGAGAAGCAGGGCCTGCCCCTCGTCCCGGACCCGGGCGGCGCCGCCTTCTACGGTCCGAAGATCTCCGTCCAGGCCAAGGACGCGATCGGCCGTACCTGGCAGATGTCGACCATCCAGCTCGACTTCAACCTGCCCGAGCGCTTCAACCTGGAGTACACCGGCCCGGACGGCTCCAAGCAGCGCCCGGTCATGATCCACCGCGCCCTGTTCGGCTCCATCGAGCGGTTCTTCGCCGTGCTCCTGGAGCACTACGCGGGCGCCTTCCCGGCGTGGCTGGCCCCGGTCCAGGCCCTCGGCATCCCGATCGGCGACGCGCACGTCGAGTACCTGGCGAAGTTCGCGGCGGCGGCCCGCAGGAAGGGCCTGCGCGTCGAGGTGGACTCCTCCTCGGACCGGATGCAGAAGAAGATCCGCAACGCCCAGAAGCAGAAGGTGCCCTTCATGGTCATCGCGGGCGACGAGGACATGTCGAACAACTCGGTGTCCTTCCGCTACCGCGACGGCTCGCAGGAGAACGGCATCCCGTTCGACGAGGCCATCGCGAAGATCGCCCAGGTCGTCGAGGAGCGGGCCCAGGTCTGATCCGGCACCCGCCGCGCGCGAAGGCCCCCGGGGAGGTTCACCGCCCCGGGGGCCTCTCGTCGCCCTCCCGGTAGAAGGTCCGCATCAGCCAGGACGAGAACGACCCCGTCACGGCGCCGAGCAGGGCGAGGCCACCGGCCATCATCACGATCGCGATCAGCCGGCCGACGGGGGTCACCGGGGTGACGTCGCCGTAGCCGACCGTGCTCAGGGTCGAGGCGGCCCACCACACGGCGTCCCCGAACGTCCGCATCGTCGCACCGGGCGCCCCGCGCTCCTGCTGGTAGACCGTGAGGGCACCGGCGAAGCCGAGCAGCAGGGCGGACAGCCCGGCGTACGAGATCACCCGCGCGTACAGCGAGAGCCGCGGCTGTCCGGACCGGTGCTGGAGCGCGTCGTACAACGGGACGATCCGCAGCGGGCGCAGCAGCGGCAAGGCGAGCACCACCGTGTGCAGCACATGCGTCGGCACGAAGCGCAGCCCCTGCCCGCTGAGCCGCCAGTGCACCGCGTAGTCCACGGCGGACACCACTCAGAGGGCGAGCAGCAGGTACGTGCTCCGGTGCCTCCAGAACACGGGCAGGTCCGTGGCCAGGACGCGGGTGGCGTACACGGCCAGGAAGAGCAGCGCCGCCACGAAGAGAGGGATCTCGGTGCGCTGCTCCCAGCGCGCCGCAGGGCTGTCGTCGTCCACCGGCCCGGCTTGACCGGACAGCGTCTCCCGGCTGCCCCGGCGACACGCCGAGAACGGGCGAAGCCATATGCTGCATGGCATGACGAGTGAGCCGGAGCAGCAGATCGGGGTGGGGACGCAGGACGCGTTCCAGCGTTTGTGGACGCCCCACCGGATGGCGTACATCCAGGGCGAGAACAAGCCGACCGGCCCGGGGGAGGGCGACGGCTGCCCGTTCTGCTCGCTCCCGGCCAAGTCCGACGAGGACGGGTTGATCGTCCGGCGCGGTGAGCACGTGTACGCCGTGCTCAACCTCTACCCGTACAACGGCGGCCATCTGATGACCGTGCCGTACCGGCACGTGGCCGACTACACCGAGCTGACCGGGGCGGAGACCGCCGAGCTGGCCGAGCTGACCAAGCAGGCGATGACGGCGCTGCGCACCGCGTCCGGCGCGCACGGCTTCAACATCGGCATGAACCAGGGCACGGTGGCGGGCGCCGGCATCGCCGCCCACCTGCACCAGCACATCGTCCCGCGCTGGGGCGGCGACACGAACTTCATGCCGGTCGTCGGCCACACGAAGGTGCTGCCGCAGCTGCTCGCCGACACCAGGAAGATGCTGGCGGAGGCCTGGCCCACGGCCTGAACCGTCGGTTGCCCCTCCTCCGGCCTCCTCGCGACGGAGCAGGGGCGCACCCTCACGCGTCGTACGTGTCGGCCTTCTTGGGCGAGGCATCCTGGACCGACCCGCTCAGGACGGACGCCCGCGAGCTGAACTTGTCGACGTCCACGTCGTGTTCCCTGAGCACCCTGAGCACGGACCGGTGGACCGCTCGGAGTATCGGGGTGGCCGCGCGCAGCGCGTCGTCGGCCATGAAACGATGCCGCCAGGGCTGATCGGCCCAGGCGTGCCGCAGACCGAAGGGCTCGGGCAGGCCGATCGAGCCGCCGAGCCACTTCAGCAGCGGCGGGTACCAGCCGATGGCGGCCCGCGCGGCGAGCCGCACCACCTCGTCGGCGGTGACCAGCGGAAGCTTGATCGTCCGGGTCTCCCAGAACTTGACGGTCTTCGCGACCTTCTTGACGGGTGCCTCGGGCTTGGCGCTGAACAGGCCGTTGACCGGGCCGAGAGCGTGTCCGGTGACCTCGATGCGCAGGGTCTCCTTCAGCACCGTCACCGTGATCATCATGGTGAGGATCAGGTCGCCGTTCCACAGATGCGGCCACTGCACGCCCAGGTAGTGCCGGTCGCCGCTGTCGAACTGCTGGTTGTTGCAGATGTCCTCGACTGCCTTCGGCTTGATCTGGTACGCCTCGACGTCCGTCCCCTCCGGCCGTGACACCGCCTTGGCGCCCTCGCCGACATGCGTGACGATCCAGTGCTTCACCTGCGGCTTGGGGAAGCCGCCGGTCTTCAGGTGCTGCCGGTCCAGCACGCTCAGCTCGTCGTGGATCGCCCGGACGACCGTCCAGCTGCGGAACTCGTGGATGCCCTTGACCGCGTCGAGGGGGACCAGCTCCTCCGCGAGGTGCCAGGAGCCCCAGCGGGTGCCCATCCCGAGGATGCCCTTCGGACCGGCGTAGAAGACCGAGTTGGACTGCTGCTCGGCGCTGAGCCGGGCCAGGGACTGCCGCAGCTGCTCGGCCGCGGCCTGGTCCGGGCTGGTCGGCACCGCCTCGGGGACCTTCGCGCCGACGCTGCCGCCGGAGAGCAGATCGCCCCAGCGCTCACGCAGGTCCTGCGCGGTGCGCTCGCAGATCCGCTTGGCCAGGAACCAGCCGGCGACGGGGACCACGGCGCAGCCGCGCGCGTACCACTGCCAGAAGCCGGTGAACGGCGTCCGGATCAGGAAGATCACCGTGGCGACGCCGACGACGGCAACCAGGAGCGTGCCGAGGCCCGAGACCCGCTTGTCGTCGTTCTTCAGCATCAGGGCCCGGAGCTGGAAGACGAGCAGCCAGACCAGCAGGCCGGGCAGGAAGAGCAGGCCGCACAGCACCATGAGGGCGGTCAGCTTCGTGTCCCGCTCCCGGCGGATGCGGTTGGCCGCGAGGCAGTGCTCGACGACCACCTGCGGCTCGCAGCCGAAGGACTGGATGAGCGGCTTCCTGTCGACGCCCAGCATGCGGTCGATCACCGCCTGGGCGTACGCCTCACCGAAGTTGGGTCGGAAGATCTTCGCCCACGAGCGGTGCTCGGTGACCGTCGACTGGTGCCATTCGTTGTCGGCCTTCTTGATCTCCTCCATCGGCGTGTCCCGGTACGCCGCCGAGGCCAGGGCAAAGGTCGGGGCCTGCTCACCGCCGCCCGGCCTGGGCACCTGTGGCCCGAAGAAGTCCTCGAAGCTCATTCCCGCCCCCACTTGCCGCCGCCCCGCTCCTGCGGCCTTCCCGACTTCCGTACTCCGCACACCTGTTGATCAGGTCATCAGCGTATCCTCAGCCACCGACATACGGGGGCGGACGGCCGAAGCCGTCCGCCCGATCGGGGTGCGTCCCGCCGTGAACTACACCGTTTCGTCCGCCTGTTCGCGGATCCGCTCGGCGATCTGCGGAGGCATCGGCTCGTGCCGGGCGTAACTCCGGTCGAAGCGGGCCGTGCCGTGGGAGAGCGAGCGCAGGTCGACCGCGTACCGGCCGATCTCGAACTCGGGCACCTCGGCCCGGATCAGGGTCCGTCCGGCGCCGACCTGTTCCGTGCCGAGCACCCGGCCGCGCCGGCCCGACAGGTCGCTCATCACCGCGCCCACGTAGTCGTCGCCGACCAGCACCGACACCTCGGCCACCGGCTCCAGCAGATGGATCCTCGCGTCGGCCGCGGCCTCCCGCAGCGCGAGTGCGCCCGCCGTCTGGAAGGCGGCGTCGGAGGAGTCCACCGAGTGCGCCTTGCCGTCCAGCAGCGTGATCCGCACGTCCACCAGCGGATACCCGGCGGCGACGCCCTTGGCGGCCTGCGCCCGTACGCCCTTCTCGACGGACGGGATGAACTGGCGCGGCACGGCACCGCCGACCACCTTGTCCACGAACTCGATGCCCGAGCCGCCCGGCAGCGGCTCCACCTCGATCTCGCAGATCGCGTACTGCCCGTGCCCGCCCGACTGCTTCACATGCCGGCCGCGCCCGGACGCCTTGTGCGCGAACGTCTCCCGGAGGGAGACCCGGTGCGGGACGACGTCGACCTGGACGCCGTAACGGTTGCGCAGCCGCTCCAGGGCCACGTCCGCGTGGGCCTCGCCCAGGCACCACAGGACCACCTGGTGGGTGTCCTGGTTGTGCTCCAGACGCATCGTCGGATCCTCGGCGACCAGCCGGGAAAGGCCCTGGGAGAGCTTGTCCTCGTCGGGCTTGCTGTGTGCCTGGATGGCGAGCGGCAGCAGCGGGTCGGGCATCCGCCAGGGCTCCATCAGCAGCGGGTCGTCCTTCGCGGAGAGCGTGTCCCCGGTCTCGGCGCGGCCCAGCTTGGCCACGCACACCAGGTCACCGGCGACGGCGTGCGTCACCGGGCGCTGCTGCTTGCCGAAGGGCATGGACAGGGCGCCGACCTTCTCGTCGACGTCATGGTCCTCGTGGCCGCGGTCGGCGAGCCCGTGCCCGGAGACGTGCACCGTCTGGTCGGGGCGCAGGGTGCCGGAGAAGACGCGGACGAGGGAGACGCGGCCGACGTAGGGGTCGGAGGCGGTCTTGACGACCTCGGCGACCAGCGGGCCGTCGGTGTCGCACGGCTTCAGCTCGCGTCGTGTGCCGTCGATGCCGCTGACCTCGGGCAGCGCGTGCTCGAACGGAGTCGGACAGCCGCCGGTGACCAGCTCCAGCAGTTCGACCGTGCCGAGCCCCTGCCTGGCGCCCTCGGCGGCGGGGGCGGCCGCCAGGACGGGGAAGAACGAGCCGCGGGCGACGGCCCGCTCCAGGTCCTCGATCAGGGTCTTGACGTCGATCTGCTCGCCGCCGAGATAGCGGTCCATGAGGGTCTCGTCCTCGCTCTCTGCGATGATCCCCTCGATGAGCCGGTTGCGGGCCTCCTCGATGTCCGGCAGCTGGTCCGCGCCGGGCTCGGACTCCTTGCGCTCCCCGGTCGAGTAGTCGAACAACTTCTGCGTCAGCAGCCCGACCAGCCCGGTCACCGGCGCGTGCCCGTCGGGTCCCTCCGGGCCGCGCAGCGGCGTGTACAGCGGGAGCACGGCGTCCGGGTCGTCCCCGCCGAAGGCCTCCGCGCAGGTCCGGGTCATGTCCTCGAAGTCCGCGCGCGCGGCCTCCAGGTGCGTGATCACGATCGCGCGGGGCATGCCGACGGCCGCGCACTCCTCCCAGACCATCCGGGTCGCGCCGTCCACCCCGTCCGAGGCCGAGACGACGAAGAGGGCCGCGTCCGCCGCCCGCAGACCGGCCCGCAGCTCCCCGACGAAGTCGGCGTACCCGGGGGTGTCGAGGAGGTTGATCTTGATGCCGTTCCATTCGACGGGCACCAGCGAGAGCTGTACGGAGCGTTGCTGCCGGTGCTCGATCTCGTCGTAGTCCGAGACGGTGCCGCCGTCCTCGACGCGGCCCGCCCGGTTCACCGCCCCCGCGGTCAGCGCGAGGGCCTCCACCAGAGTCGTCTTGCCCGAACCGGAGTGGCCGACCAGCACCACGTTCCGTACAGACGCGGGCTGGTCGGCCTCAAGAGCCCTGCCGGCGGCCCCGGGGTGGTGTGTCTGTGCCTTGTCGCCCATGATCCTGCCTCCCGTGCACGGTGAGGTCACTGTGGGCGCGGACACGCGGGATCCGCGTGTGGTGGCGGCTCCGGCGACGCCCGCGGTTATTCGAGCTTTCCACTCCCGTCACGTTGCGTCCATACGAAGGACAGCGGCTGGCGCCGTACGCGCCACGCACGCCCCGCGCGCATCGGCGCACGCCGGCTCACGCCACGGGCTGCGGGTGCCCGCCCGCCACGCACGCGCGCGCGTGACTACGATGGGCCAGCCGGAGGCCACCAGGGCCGCGGCGACACCGACCGTCGGGAAGGCCATGCTGAACAAGTACGCGCGTGCATTCTTCACGCGTGTCCTCACACCGTTCGCCGCGTTTCTCATCCGGCGGGGGGTGAGCCCCGACACGGTCACGCTCATCGGCACGGCCGGCGTGGTGGCGGGCGCGCTGGTCTTCTACCCCCGGGGCGAGTTCTTCTGGGGCACGGTCGTCATCACCCTGTTCGTCTTCTCCGACCTGGTCGACGGAAACATGGCCCGCCAGCTGGGCCGCTCCAGCCGCTGGGGCGCCTTCCTCGACTCCACCCTCGACCGCGTCGCCGACGGCGCGATCTTCGGCGGCTTCGCGCTCTGGTACGCGGGCAACGGGAACGACAACGTCCTGTGCGCCGTCTCGATCTTCTGCCTGGCCAGCGGCCAGGTGGTGTCCTACACCAAGGCGCGCGGCGAGTCGATCGGGCTGCCGGTCGCCGTCAACGGGCTGGTGGAGCGCGCCGAGCGGCTCGTGATCTCGCTGGTCGCGGCCGGTCTCGCGGGCCTGCACACGTTCGGTGTGCCGGGCATCCAGTGGCTGCTGCCGGTCGCCCTGTGGATCGTCGCCGCCGGCAGCCTGGTCACGCTGATCCAGCGGGTCGTCACCGTCCGCCGCGAGTCCGCCGAGGCGGACGAGGCCGCCCGGCAGAACGCGTCCCGGGGGAGCGAGGCGGCGAAGTGAGCACCGCCGACCGGCTCAGCGACGCGCTGTACGGCCTCGGCTGGAGCACCGTCAAGAAGCTCCCCGAACCGGCCGCGGTCCGGCTCGGCCGCACCATCGCCGACCTCACCTGGAAGCAGCGCGGCAAGGGCGTCCAGCGGCTGGAGAGCAACTACGCGCGCGTGGTGCCCGGTGCCACGCCCGAGCGCCTCGCCCAGCTGTCCCGCGCGGGTATGCGCTCGTACCTGCGCTACTGGATGGAGTCCTTCCGGCTGCCGGCCTGGAGCCGCGAGCGGGTGCGGACCGGGTTCGACCCCAAGGACATCCACCACCTCACCGACGGGCTCGCCTCCGGCCAGGGCGTGGTCCTCGCGCTGCCGCACATGGCCAACTACGACCTGGCCGGCGCCTGGGTCACCACGAAGCTGGAAACGCCGTTCACGACGGTCGCCGAGCGGCTGAAGCCCGAGACGCTCTACGACCGTTTCGTCGCCTACCGCGAGGGCCTCGGCATGGAGGTCCTGCCGCACAGCGGCGGCTCGGCCTTCGGCACCCTGGCCCGGCGGCTGCGCGACGGCGGTCTGGTCTGCCTGGTCGCCGACCGTGACCTGTCCGCCTCCGGCGTCGAGGTCGACTTCTTCGGCGAGCGCACCCGGATGCCCGCGGGCCCGGCCCTGCTCGCCCAGCAGACCGGCGCGCTGCTGCTGCCGGTCACCCTCTGGTACGACGACTCGCCGATCATGAAGGGGCAGGTGCATCCCCCGATAGCGGTACCCGAGTCAGGCACGCGCGCGGAGAAGACGTCCGTGATGACACAGGCGCTGGCCGACGCCTTCGCCACCGGGATCGCCGACCATCCGGAGGACTGGCACATGCTCCAACGCCTGTGGCTCGCCGACCTCGACCCGGCGAAGGGGCCGTCGTGAGAATCGGGATCGTCTGCCCGTACTCCTGGGACGTGCCCGGGGGCGTCCAGTTCCACATCCGCGACCTCGCCGAGTACTTCATCCGGCTCGGCCACGAGGTGTCCGTGCTCGCCCCGGCCGACGACGACACCCCGCTGCCGCCGTACGTCGTCTCGGCCGGCCGCGCGGTCCCGGTGCCGTACAACGGCTCCGTGGCCCGGCTGAACTTCGGCTTCCTGTCCGCCGCGCGCGTACGGCGCTGGCTGCACGAGGGCCACTTCGACGTGGTGCACATCCACGAACCGACCTCGCCCTCGCTCGGGCTGCTGACCTGCTGGGCGGCGCAGGGCCCGATCGTCGCGACCTTCCACACCTCCAACCCCCGCTCGCGCGCGATGATCGCCGCGTACTCCATTCTTCAGGCCGCGCTGGAGAAGATCAGCGCGCGGATCGCGGTCAGCGAGTACGCCCGGCGCACCCTGGTCGAGCACCTCGGCGGGGACGCGGTGGTCATCCCCAACGGCGTCGACGTGGACTTCTTCGCCAAGGCCGAGCCGAAGCCGCAGTGGCAGGGCGACACGATCGGCTTCATCGGCCGCATCGACGAGCCCCGCAAGGGCCTGCCGGTCCTCATGAAAGCCCTGCCGAAGATCCTCGCGGCCCGCCCGCAGACGCGCCTTCTGGTCGCCGGCCGGGGCGACGAGAAGGCGGCCGTGGAGGACCTCCCGGAGGAGGCACGCGCGCGCGTGGAGTTCCTCGGCATGGTCAGCGACGAGGACAAGGCGCGTCTCCTGCGCAGCGTCGACCTGTACGTCGCGCCGAACACCGGAGGCGAGAGCTTCGGCATCATCCTGGTCGAGGCGATGTCGGCGGGCGCCCCCGTCCTCGCCTCCGACCTGGACGCCTTCGTCCAGGTCCTCGACCAGGGCGAGGCGGGCGAGGTCTTCGCCGGCGAGAACGCCGACGCGCTCGCCGAGACGGCCGTACGGCTGCTTTCGGACCCGGCCCGCCTGGCGGAGCTGCGCGAGCGGGGCAGCGCCCACGTCCGGCGCTTCGACTGGTCGACGGTCGGCGCGGACATCCTGTCGGTGTACGAGACGGTGACGGCCGGCGCGGCAGCGGTCGCGGCGGACGAGCGCACGACGGGACTGCGGGCGCGGTTCGGACTGGCGCGGGACTGACGGCCCCGGCCGGTCGGGGACCGACACCGAGGGAGTCGGTGCGCAGCCGATAGCCTTCCGGCGTGACCGCAACCCTCATCTGGATCCTTGTCGCCCTCGTCGTGATCGGCGTGTATCTCAGCTGGACGGCCGGGCGGCTGGACCGGCTGCACGTGCGGATGGACGCCGCGCGGGCCGCCCTGGACGCCCAGTTGCTGCGGCGGGCCTCCGTGACGCAGGAGCTGGCCACCTCCGGGGTGCTGGACCCGGCCGCCTCGATCGTGCTGTACGAGGCGGCGCACGCGTCCCGGCAGGCCGAGGAGGACCAGCGCGAGGTCGCGGAGAGCGAGCTGAGCCAGGCGCTGCGCGCGGTCTTCGCCGACCCGGCCCAGGTGGAGGCCGTACGCGAGGCCCCGGGCGGCGAGGCGGCGGCCCATGAGCTGGCCGAGGCCGTGCGCCGGGTCCCGATGGCGCGCCGCTTCCACAACGACGCCGTGGGCGCCGCCCGCAGGCTCCGCGAGCACCGCAAGGTCCGCTGGTTCCGGCTCGCCGGTCACGCCCCGTTCCCGCTGGCCTTCGAGATGGACGACGAGCCGCCCGCGGCCCTCGTGGAGCGCGACGCCTGAGCACGTCCGCTGAACCCCGGGTGAACCAAAAGGATCCACCGGCTTCTCATTGGCTCTTGCTGTGGCCTGGTCCATTCACGTTTCCTCGGTGAGGCAGTAACCCTCTTCCCTTCAGTGAGGTCACCCGTGTCCACCACCGAGAACCAGGCTCCCGAGACCGGCACCGCGCGCGTGAAGCGCGGCATGGCCGAGCAGCTCAAGGGCGGCGTGATCATGGACGTCGTCACGCCGGAGCAGGCGAAGATCGCCGAGGACGCGGGCGCGGTCGCGGTCATGGCCCTGGAGCGGGTCCCGGCCGACATCCGCAAGGACGGCGGGGTGGCCCGCATGTCCGACCCGGACATGATCGAGGGCATCATCGACGCCGTCTCCATCCCGGTCATGGCCAAGTCCCGCATCGGCCACTTCGTCGAGGCCCAGGTCCTCCAGTCCCTCGGTGTCGACTACATCGACGAGTCCGAGGTCCTCACCCCGGCCGACGAGGTCAACCACTCCGACAAGTGGGCCTTCACCACCCCGTTCGTCTGTGGTGCCACCAACCTGGGCGAGGCCCTGCGCCGCATCGCCGAGGGCGCCGCGATGATCCGCTCCAAGGGCGAGGCCGGCACCGGCAACGTCGTCGAGGCCGTTCGCCACCTGCGCCAGATCAAGGGCGAGATCGCCAAGCTGCGCGGTTGCGACAACAACGAGATCTACGCCGCCGCCAAGGAGCTGCGCGCGCCGTTCGAGCTGGTCAAGGAGGTCGCCGAGCTCGGCAAGCTCCCGGTGGTCCTCTTCTCCGCCGGCGGCGTGGCCACCCCGGCCGACGCCGCCCTGATGCGCCAGCTCGGCGCCGAGGGCGTCTTCGTCGGCTCCGGCATCTTCAAGTCCGGCGACCCGGCCAAGCGTGCCGCCGCCATCGTGAAGGCCACGACCTTCTACGACGACCCGAAGATCATCGCGGACGCCTCCCGCAACCTCGGCGAGGCCATGGTCGGCATCAATTGCGACACCCTCCCCGAGGCCGAGCGCTACGCGAACCGCGGCTGGTAAGGCACCGACACACATGAACACCCCCGTCATAGGCGTCCTGGCCCTCCAGGGCGACGTACGGGAGCACCTCATCGCCCTGGCCGCGGCGGACGCCGTGGCCAGGCCGGTGCGGCGCCCCGAGGAACTCGCCGAGGTCGACGCCCTCGTGCTGCCCGGCGGCGAGTCCACCACCATCTCCAAGCTGGCCGTCCTCTTCGGAGTGATGGAGCCCCTCCGCGCGCGCGTGCGGGACGGCATGCCCGTCTACGGCACCTGCGCGGGCATGATCATGCTGGCCGACAAGATCCTCGACCCGCGCTCGGGCCAGGAGACCATCGGCGGCATCGACATGATCGTGCGCCGCAACGCCTTCGGCCGCCAGAACGAGTCCTTCGAGGCCGCGGTCGACGTGCGAGGCGTCGCGGGCGATCCTGTGGAGGGCGTCTTCATCCGCGCCCCCTGGGTGGAGTCGGTGGGCGCCGGTGCCGAGGTGCTCGCCGAGCACGACGGCCACATCGTCGCCGTCCGCCAGGGCAACGTGCTCGCCACGTCGTTCCACCCGGAACTGACCGGCGACCACCGCGTGCACTCCCTGTTCGTGGACATGGTGCGCGCGAACCGTACGGCCGAGTCCTTGTAGGATCTCTGGCGTTCGTTATGTAGAGGGTTACGCGAAGGAGACAGGCAGATGTCCGGCCACTCTAAATGGGCTACGACGAAGCACAAGAAGGCCGTGATCGACGCCAAGCGCGGCAAGCTCTTCGCGAAGCTGATCAAGAACATCGAGGTCGCCGCACGCATGGGCGGCGTCGACCTCGACGGCAACCCGACGCTCTACGACGCCGTCCAGAAGGCGAAGAAGCAGTCCGTCCCGAACAAGAACATCGACTCCGCGATCAAGCGCGGTGGCGGTCTTGAGGCCGGCGGTGCCGACTACGAGACGATCATGTACGAGGGCTACGGGCCGAACGGCGTCGCGGTGCTCATCGAGTGCCTCACCGACAACCGCAACCGCGCGGCCTCCGACGTCCGCGTCGCCATGACCCGCAACGGCGGCAACATGGCCGACCCGGGCTCGGTGTCGTACCTGTTCAACCGCAAGGGCGTCGTGATCGTCCCCAAGGGCGAGCTGACCGAGGACGACGTGCTCGGCGCCGTCCTGGACGCGGGCGCCGAGGAGGTCAACGACCTCGGCGAGTCCTTCGAGGTGCTCAGCGAGGCCACCGACCTGGTCGCGGTCCGCACCGCCCTCCAGGACGCCGGGATCGACTACGACTCCGCCGAGGCCAACTTCGTCCCGACCATGCAGGTCGAGCTGGACGAGGACGGCGCCAAGAAGATCTTCAAGCTGATCGACGCGCTGGAGGACAGCGACGACGTGCAGAACGTCTTCGCCAACTTCGACGTCAGCGACGAGGTCATGGAGAAGGTCGACGCGTAAGCGCCGCCGCGGGCCGCACGGGCTCGGCAGGTTTCACGGGCCGACGGGACAACCCGTCGGCCCGTCGCCGTACCGGGCGCTGGTGCGGGGCGTTGTCAGTGGCAACCGATAGCCTGCACAAACAGGCGATCGACGGGAGGGGGGCGCGGTGCGGGTACTGGGGGTGGACCCCGGACTGACGCGGTGCGGTGTCGGCGTCGTCGAGGGGGCCGCGGGCCGGCCGCTCACCATGCTCGGCGTCGGCGTCGTGCGGACCGCCGCGGACGCCGAGCTCAGTCACCGGCTGCTCGCCGTCGAAGAGGGCATCGAGCAGTGGCTGGACGAGTACCGGCCCGAGTTCGTCGCCGTCGAGCGCGTCTTCAGCCAGCACAACGTCCGCACCGTGATGGGCACCGCCCAGGCCAGCGCCGTCGCCATGCTGTGCGCCGCCCGCCGCGGCATCCCCGTCGCCCTGCACACCCCGAGCGAGGTCAAGGCGGCCGTCACCGGTAGTGGGCGGGCCGACAAGGCGCAGGTCGGAGCCATGGTCACCCGGCTGCTCCGGCTCGCCGCGCCGCCCAAGCCCGCCGACGCCGCCGACGCCCTCGCGCTCGCCATCTGCCACATCTGGCGCGCCCCCGCCCAGAACCGGCTCCAACAGGCCGTCGCCCGCCACTCCCTCCACGCGACGAACGCTCCGGCAACAAACGCTCCGGCAACAAACGCTCCGGCAGCGAAAGCCCAGGCAACGAAAGGCCGAACGGCATGATCGCCTTCGTCAGCGGCACGGTCGCCGCGCTCGCCCCCGACGCCGCGGTCGTCGAGGTCGGCGGCGTCGGCATGGCCGTCCAGTGCACGCCGAACACCCTGTCCACGCTCCGCACGGGCCAGCCCGCCAAACTGCACACCTCCCTCGTGGTCCGTGAGGACTCGCTGACCCTGTACGGCTTCGCCGCCGACGACGAGCGCCAGGTCTTCGAGCTGCTCCAGACCGCGAGCGGCGTCGGTCCGCGCCTGGCCCAGGCGATGCTCGCCGTGCACACCCCGGACGCGCTGCGCCGTGCCGTGGCCACCGGTGACGAGAAGGCACTGACCGCCGTCCCCGGCATCGGCAAGAAGGGAGCGCAGAAGCTGCTGCTGGAGCTGAAGGACCGGCTCGGCGAGCCGATCGGCGCCCCCGTGGTCGGCGCGCCGGTCACCCAGGGCTGGCGCGACCAGCTGCACGCGGCCCTGATCGGCCTCGGCTACGCCACCCGCGAGGCCGACGAGGCCGTCGTCGCCGTGGCCCCGCAGGCCGAGGCCGCGGGCGGGCCCCCGCAGGTCGGTCTGCTGCTGAAGTCCGCCCTCCAGACCCTGAACCGCGCCCGCTGACCCGCGACGCTGACCGACGACGATCGAGGCACACGCATATGAACTGGGACGACACCACCGACACCCCCGCCGCCGAGCGGCTCGTCGGTGCGTCCGCCGACCGGGAGGACCAGGCCGTCGAGGCCGCCCTGCGCCCGAAGGACCTCGGCGAGTTCATCGGCCAGGAGAAGGTCCGCGAACAGCTCGACCTCGTGCTGCGCGCCGCACGCGCGCGCGGAGCCACCGCCGACCACGTGCTGCTCTCCGGCGCGCCCGGCCTCGGCAAGACCACGCTGTCGATGATCATCGCGGCCGAGATGGGCGCCCCCATCCGCATCACCTCGGGTCCCGCCATCCAGCACGCCGGCGACCTCGCGGCGATCCTCTCCTCCCTCCAGGAGGGCGAGGTCCTCTTCCTCGACGAGATCCACCGCATGTCCCGGCCCGCCGAGGAGATGCTGTACATGGCGATGGAGGACTTCCGCGTCGACGTCATCGTCGGCAAGGGCCCCGGCGCCACCGCCATCCCGATCGAACTGCCCCCGTTCACCCTGGTCGGCGCCACCACGCGCGCGGGCCTGCTGCCGCCCCCGCTGCGCGACCGCTTCGGTTTCACCGCGCACATGGAGTTCTACGAGCCGCACGAGCTGGAGCGCGTCGTGCACCGCTCGGCCGGCCTGCTCGACGTGGAGATCGAGCCGGACGGCGCCGCCGAGGTCGCCGGGCGCTCCCGCGGCACGCCCCGTATCGCCAACCGCCTGCTGCGCCGCGTCCGCGACTACGCCCAGGTCAAGGCGGACGGTCTGATCACCCGGGAGATCGCCGGAGCCGCCCTCGCCGTGTACGAGGTCGACGCGCGCGGTCTCGACCGGCTGGACCGCGCCGTCCTCGAAGCCCTGCTGAAGCTGTTCGGCGGCGGCCCGGTCGGTCTGTCCACGCTCGCCGTCGCGGTGGGGGAGGAGCGGGAGACCGTCGAAGAGGTCGCCGAACCGTTCCTCGTCCGGGAGGGCCTGCTCGCCCGCACCCCGCGGGGCCGGGTCGCCACGCCCGCCGCCTGGGCGCACCTCGGCCTGACCCCGCCGCGCGGGTCGGCCGGGGGAAGCGGACAACAGGACCTGTTCGGGTCCTGACGGCCCGGTGACGGCGCCGCCGGGGCGCCGGGGGAGCTGTGACCACGCGGTGACGGCGAGCGCATTGTGGCCGGAGCAGGAACCCAGGTGCCATGCTGAGCGTTGTTCCATGCACGCGGACTCGCTTAGACTCCGCCGATGCCGCCCTTGTGGGCGGCGCCGACCACACCACCCCCGTCAACAGGCCGCTGTCCGTCGCGGTCGCGCGAAGGAAATTCCGTCCCGTGAATGCCTTTACCCTTCTCCCCTTCATCGTGCTCATCGCGGCCATGTTCCTGATGACACGTTCGGCCAAGAAGAAGCAGCAGCAGGCCGCCAGCATGCGGAACGAGATGCAGCCCGGCTCCGGTGTCCGCACGATCGGGGGGATGTACGCGACGGTCAAGGAGGTCCAGGAGGACGCGGTCCTCCTCGACGCCGGTCCCGGCGTCGAGCTCCTCTTCGCCAAGAACGCGATCGGCGCCGTCCTCACCGACGACGAGTACAACCGCATCGTCCACGGCATCGAGCACGACCTGAAGTCCGACGCCGACATCGTCCCGGACGACGCGTCCTCCCTCACCGAGGCCGACGAGGCCGACTCGCCCGCTGCCGCCGCCTCCGACGACAAGGCCGTCGACCTCGGTAAGAAGGACGTTGCCGAGGACGGCACCGACGCGGCGGAGGCCGCCGAGGCCAAGGCCGACGACGAGCCGAAGAAGACCGACGGCGACTCCGACGCGAAGTAGTCACGCCCCGGTGGTGCGCCACGCGGCATAATCACGCCGCGCACCACCGGGCGCGTCTGTTTCACGGGAGCCCGACACCATGTCATGGCCGACCGCGCCGACCGGGCGCGGGGCGGCCCGAGAGGGAGTACGAGAAGGTGGCAGCACCTAAGAGGGGCCGGAGCGCGAGCGCCCAGAGCAAGCCAGGGCGCTCGCTGGCCCTCATCCTGATCGCCATCGTGGCGCTCACCGGAGGCATGTTCCTCTCCGGGCACACCACTCCGCGTCTCGGCATCGACCTCGCCGGTGGTACGAGCATCACGCTCAAGGCGAAGGCCGACCAGGGGTCCGCGATCAACAAGGCCAACATGGACACCGCGGTCGACATCATGAACCGCCGCGTCAACGGTCTCGGCGTCTCCGAAGCGGAGGTGCAGACCCAGGGGAACGACAACATCATCGTCAACATCCCCAAGGGCACCAACTCCAAGGAGGCCCAGCAGCAGGTCGGCACCACGGCCAAGCTGTACTTCCGGCCGGTCCTGGCCAGCGAGCCCAGCGCCGCCACCGCGAGCCCCTCGCCGAGCGCCTCCTCCAGCGGTGGCTCCTCGCCGAAGCCGGGCGCGAGCACCAGCCCCTCCGCGAGCTCCTCGTCCAAGCAGAAGGCCTCCTCCGGCTCCTCCGCGTCCCCGACGTCCTCCGCGACCTCCCAGGGCCGCGCCGTCACCGACGCGCTGAAGGCCGGCTCCACTCCCTCGCCGAGCACGTCCGCCTCCGGCAGCCCCAAGGCGTCGGCCACCCCGTCGGCCTCAGCGAGCGGTGCCGCCGCGGACGGCGCCAAGCTCCAGGCCCAGTACGCGGCGCTGAACTGCACCAAGCCCGCGGACCGCGCCAACGCCGGCAAGAACGCCAAGCCCGGTGACCCCACCGTGGCCTGCGGCCAGATCCGCGGCACCTGGTACAAGTACGTGCTCGGCCCGGTCGCCGTGGACGGCACCGAGGTGTCGAAGGCGCAGGCCGTGTTCGACACCCAGGGCGCCTCCGGCTGGCAGGTCCAGATGACCTTCACCTCCGGCGGTGCCAAGAAGTTCGCCGACGTCACCGGCACGCTGGCGAAGAAGCAGTCCCCGCAGAACGAGTTCGCCATCGTGCTCGACGGCGACGTCGTCTCCAGCCCGTTCGTGCAGAACGCCATCACCGGCGGCCAGGCGGAGATCTCCGGCAGCTTCACCCAGCAGGAGGCCCAGAGCCTCTCCAACATGCTGTCGTACGGCGCCCTGCCGCTGTCGTTCCAGGAGCAGTCGGTCACGACCGTCACCGCGGCCCTCGGCGGTGAGCAGCTGCACGCCGGTCTGCTCGCCGGCGCGATCGGTCTCGCGCTGGTCGTGATCTATCTGGTGGTCTACTACCGCGGTCTGTCGCTCGTCGCGATGGCCTCGCTGCTGGTCTCCGGCATCCTCACCTACGTGATCATGTCGTTGCTGGGCCCGGCCATCGGCTTCGCGCTGAATCTGCCGGCCGTCTGCGGTGCCATCGTCGCCATCGGTATCACCGCCGACTCGTTCATCGTCTACTTCGAACGCATCCGGGACGAGATCCGCGAGGGCCGCTCGCTGCGCCCCGCCGTCGAGCGGGCCTGGCCGCGCGCCCGGCGCACCGTCCTCGTCTCCGACTTCGTGTCGTTCCTCGCCGCCGCCGTCCTGTTCATCGTCACCGTCGGCAAGGTGCAGGGCTTCGCGTTCACACTCGGCCTGACCACCGTGCTCGACGTCGTCGTCGTCTTCCTCTTCACCAAGCCGCTGATGACGCTCCTCGCCCGCCGCCCGTTCTTCTCGAACGGCCACAAGTGGTCCGGTCTCGACCCGAAGAGCCTGGGTGCCAAGGCGCCGCTGCGCCGCACCCGCCGTCCCGCCGGTCCCGCCGCCGGCCCTGTCGACCCGAAGGAGGCCTGAGCGATGTCGAAACTCGGCAACCTCGGCGCTCGACTGCACCGCGGCGAGATCTCGTACGACTTCGTCGGCAAGCGCAAGATCTGGTACGGCGTCTCCATCCTGATCACCATCACGGCCATCCTCGGCCTGGCGGTGCGCGGGCTGAACATGGGCATCGAGTTCAAGGGCGGTGCGGTCTTCACCACGCCGACCGGGATGAGTGCCTCGGTCACCCAGGCGGAGACGTACGCCAAGGACGCCTCCGGTCATGAGGCGATCGTGCAGAAGCTCGGCAACGGCAGCCTGCGCATCCAGATCGCCGGCATCGACACCGGCCAGTCCGACAAGATCAAGCAGGACCTGGCCAAGGACCTGAACGTCAACCCGGAGAAGCTCGCCGCCGACCTGGTCGGTCCGAGCTGGGGCCAGCAGATCGCCGACAAGGCCTGGGAGGGCCTGGCGATCTTCATGGTGCTCGTCGTGATCTACCTGGCCATCGCCTTCGAGTGGCGCATGGCCGTCGCGGCCCTCGTCGCGCTGATCCACGACATCACCATCACGACCGGCATCTACGCCCTGGTCGGCTTCGAGGTCACGCCCGGTACGGTCATCGGTCTGCTCACCATCCTCGGTTACTCGCTCTACGACACGGTCGTCGTCTTCGACAGCCTCAAGGAGCAGACGAAGGACATCACCAAGCAGACCCGCTTCACCTACAGCGACATCGCCAACCTGTCGATCAACGGCACCCTGGTCCGCTCCATCAACACCACGGTCGTCGCCCTGCTGCCGGTCGCCGGCCTGCTGTTCATCGGCGGCGGCTTCCTCGGCGCGGGCACGCTGAACGACATCTCGCTGTCGCTGTTCGTCGGCCTCGCGGCCGGTGCCTACTCCTCGATCTTCATCGCCACGCCGCTCGTCGCCGACCTCAAGGAGCGCGAGCCCGCGATGAAGGCCCTCAGGAAGCGGGTCCTGGCCAAGCGCGCCCAGGCCGCCGCCGAGGAGGACCTCGCGGCCGGCCGCGCCACCGCGGTGGACGACGACGATGACACCGCCCCCGCCGTCGTGGGCCCCCGCAACCAGCCCGCGTCCCGCACCCGCGGCCGCGGCCGACCCTCCGGGAAGCGACGATGACCGACATTCAGGAGCTGCTGCTCAGCCGTATCCGCGACGTCGCCGACTACCCCGAGCCGGGCGTGATGTTCAAGGACATCACCCCGCTCCTCGCGGATCCGGCCGCCTTCACGGCGCTCACGGACGCGCTCGCCGAGATCGCGGCCAACACCGGCGCCACCAAGATCGTCGGCCTGGAGGCCCGGGGCTTCATCCTCGGTGCCCCGGTCGCCGTCCGCGCGGGCCTCGGCTTCGTCCCGGTCCGCAAGGCGGGCAAGCTGCCCGGCGCGACCCTGCGCCAGGCCTACGACCTGGAGTACGGCTCGGCCGAGATCGAGGTGCACGCCGAGGACCTGACCTCCGGCGACCGCGTCCTGATCGTGGACGACGTCCTCGCGACCGGCGGTACGGCCGAGGCCGCGATCCACCTCATCCAGCGCGCCGGCGCCCAGGTCTCGGGCCTGGCCGTCCTCATGGAGCTGGGCTTCCTCGACGCCCGCGCCCGCCTGGCACCGGCCCTCGCGAAGGCCCCGCTGGAGGCACTGCTCCAGGTCTGACAGGCCCCGCCCGTTCGTCGTACGGCCGTCCCGGCACCGCTCCGGGCCGGCCGTACGCATGCGGCGGACGCCCGCGACGACCGCTTCCCGGCCACCTTCCGCACTCCCACCGCACACCCGCCATCCACCTCCCGGAATCCGGCGGCGGCCGCCGGTGTTTGCCTGGTAGACGGTCCTCTCGGCGGCCTGAGGGCGATGACCAGCCGCAGGATCGCTACCATGGGGTCTCCGGAGCCTGACCGGGGGACCCGGATCGCGCACGAGGAGTCCTCTTGCCAGACGAGGCCCAGCCACTGACCGCCGCCAAGCCCGAGCCCGGCTCGGCGCCCGCGGCCAAGCCCGCGCCGAACGCGTCCGACGCGAAGAACGACACCCGCGGGCCGATCGAGCACGCCCAGTCCGCGCCCGTCGAGAAGGCTGCCGAGGCCACCCGTCCCAAGCCGGCCCCGCCCGAGCGCCCGGTGCAGCCGCCCGTGGTGCGCCAGCCCGCCGTCCAGAGCGCGCGCACCGGCTCCTCCAACCGCGTCCGCGCCCGCCTGGCCCGCCTCGGCGTGCAGCGCGCCAACCCGTACAACCCGGTCCTGGAGCCGCTGCTGCGGATAGTGCGCAGCAACGACCCCAAGATCGAGAACGCCACGCTCCGCCAGATCGAGCGCGCCTACCAGGTCGCCGAGCGCTGGCACCGCGGCCAGAAGCGCAAGAGCGGCGACCCGTACATCACGCATCCCCTCGCCGTGACCACGATCCTCGCCGAGCTGGGCATGGACCCGGCCACGCTGATGGCCGGCCTGCTGCACGACACCGTCGAGGACACCGAGTACGGCCTGGAGGACCTGCGCCGCGACTTCGGCGACGTGGTCACGCTGCTCGTCGACGGCGTCACCAAGCTGGACAAGGTCAAGTTCGGCGAGGCCGCGCAGGCCGAGACCGTGCGCAAGATGGTCGTGGCGATGGCCAAGGACCCGCGCGTCCTGGTCATCAAGCTCGCCGACCGCCTGCACAACATGCGCACCATGCGCTACCTCAAGCGCGAGAAGCAGGAGAAGAAGGCGCGCGAGACGC
This sequence comes from Streptomyces sp. NPDC025793, assembly GCF_055558375.1. Classification (NCBI taxonomy): domain Bacteria; kingdom Bacillati; phylum Actinomycetota; class Actinomycetes; order Kitasatosporales; family Streptomycetaceae; genus Streptomyces; species Streptomyces sp. NPDC025793. Next base: position 83,189 of record NZ_JBVHMR010000023.1, read on the forward strand.
TGGAGATCTACGCTCCGCTCGCCCACCGCCTCGGCATGAACACCATCAAGTGGGAGCTGGAGGACCTCGCGTTCGCGATCCTCTACCCCAAGATGTACGACGAGATCGTGCGTCTGGTGGCCGAGCGGGCGCCGAAGCGCGACGAATACCTCGCGATAGTGACCGACGAGGTCCAGGCCGACCTGCGCGCCGCCCGCATCAAGGCGACCGTCACCGGCCGCCCGAAGCACTACTACAGCGTCTACCAGAAGATGATCGTCCGCGGCCGTGACTTCGCGGAGATCTACGACCTGGTGGGCATCCGTGTCCTGGTCGACACGGTCCGCGACTGCTACGCCGCCCTCGGCACCGTGCACGCGCGATGGAACCCGGTCCCCGGCCGGTTCAAGGACTACATCGCGATGCCCAAGTTCAACATGTACCAGTCGCTGCACACGACGGTCATCGGACCCAACGGCAAGCCGGTCGAGCTGCAGATCCGCACCTTCGACATGCACCGCCGCGCCGAGTACGGCATCGCCGCGCACTGGAAGTACAAGCAGGAGGCCGTGGCCGGCGCCTCCAAGGTGCGCACCGACGTGCCCAAGGCCTCCGGCAAGGACAAGGACGCCATCAACGACATGGCGTGGCTGCGGCAGTTGCTCGACTGGCAGAAGGAGACCGAGGACCCGGGCGAGTTCCTGGAGTCCCTGCGCTTCGACCTGTCGCGCAACGAGGTCTTCGTCTTCACCCCCAAGGGCGACGTCATAGCGCTCCCGGCCGGGGCCACCCCGGTCGACTTCGCGTACGCCGTCCACACCGAGGTCGGCCACCGCACCATAGGAGCGCGGGTCAACGGCAGGCTCGTACCGCTCGAATCCACCCTGGACAACGGCGACTTGGTGGAGGTCTTCACCTCCAAGGCGCCCGGCGCCGGGCCGTCCCGGGACTGGCTGGGCTTCGTCAAGTCGCCCCGCGCCCGCAACAAGATCCGCGCCTGGTTCTCCAAGGAGCGCCGGGACGAGGCGATCGAGCAGGGCAAGGACGCGATCGTCCGGGCGATGCGCAAGCAGAACCTGCCGATCCAGCGCATCCTCACCGGCGACTCCCTCGTCACGCTCGCGCACGAGATGCGCTACTCCGACATCTCCGCGCTGTACGCGGCGATCGGCGAGGGACACGTCTCCGCGCAGAACATCGTGCAGAAGCTCGTCCAGGCCCTCGGCGGCGAGGAGGCGGCCACCGAGGAGATCGACGAGACGGTCCCGCCGTCCCGCAGCCGGGGCCGCAAGCGCCGCTCCAGCGCCGACCCGGGTGTCGTCGTCAAGGGCGTCGACGACGTGTGGGTCAAGCTGGCCCGCTGCTGCACGCCCGTGCCCGGCGACCCGATCATCGGCTTCGTCACGCGCGGCAGCGGCGTATCGGTTCACCGCAGCGACTGCGTCAACGTCGAGTCGCTCTCGCGCGAACCGGAACGCATCCTCGACGTCGAGTGGGCGCCCACCCAGTCCTCGGTCTTCCTGGTCGCCATACAGGTCGAGGCGCTGGACCGCTCCCGGCTGCTGTCGGACGTCACACGCGTCCTGTCCGACCAGCACGTCAACATCCTCTCCGCGGCCGTCCAGACCTCCCGCGACCGCGTGGCCACCTCCCGGTTCACCTTCGAGATGGGCGACCCGAAGCACCTCGGTCATGTCCTGAAGGCCGTACGGGGCGTGGAGGGCGTGTACGACGTGTACCGCGTGACGTCGGGACGCAGCCGGTCGTAGCCGACAGGCCGTCGTCACACTCACGGACTCACGGACAGCCGAAAGGGCCCCGTACGCGCGTACGGGGCCCTTTCACGTAAGCAGCGGGGAGATCAGCCGCCGAACTCCTGGAGGCCCTTCAGGGCCTGGTCCAGGAGCGCCTGGCGGCCCTCCAGCTCGCGCTCCAGCTTGTCGGCCTTGGAGCTGTTGCCCTGGGCGCGGGCCTGCTCGATCTGCGCCTTCAGCTTGTCCACGGCGGCCTGGAGCTGACCGGTCAGACCCTCGGCACGCGCGCGTGCCTCCGGGTTGGTCCGGCGCCACTCGGTCTCCTCGGCCTCCTGGATCGCCCGCTCGACGGCGTGCATCCGGCCCTCGACCTTCGGCCGCGCGTCCCGCGGGACATGGCCGATGGCCTCCCAGCGCTCGTTGATCGAGCGGAACGCGGCCCGCACGGCCTTCAGGTCGCCGATCGGCAGGAGCTTCTCGGCCTCCCCGGCCAGCTCCTCCTTCAGCTTCAGGTTCTCGGACTGCTCCGCGTCCCGCTCGGCGAACACCGAGCTGCGCGCGGCGAAGAAGACGTCCTGGGCGCCGCGGAAGCGGTTCCACAGGTCGTCCTCGTGCTCGCGCTGGGCGCGGCCCGCGGCCTTCCACTCCGCCATCAGCTCGCGGTAGCGGGCCGCCGTCGGACCCCAGTCCGTCGACCCCGACAGCGACTCGGCCTCGGCGACCAGCCGCTCCTTGATCTGGCGGGCCTCCTCGCGCTGCGCGTCCAGCTGCGCGAAGTGCGCCTTGCGCCGCTTGGAGAACGCCGACCGCGCGTGCGAGAAGCGGTGCCACAGCTCGTCGTCGGACTTGCGGTCCAGGCGCGGCAGACCCTTCCAGGTGTCCACCAGGGACCGCAGCCGCTCACCGGCGGCCCGCCACTGGTCGGACTGCGCCAGCTGCTCCGCCTCGACGACCAGGTCCTCCTTGGCCTTGCGGGCCTCGTCGGACTGCTTGGCCCGCTGCTGCTTGCGCTCCTCGCGGCGCGACTCGACGGTCTTCACGAGCTTGTCCAGCCGCTCGCGCAGGGCGGCCAGGTCGCCGACCGCGTGGTGCGCGTCCACCTGCTCGCGCAGGTGGTCGATCGCGGTCTGGGCGTCCTTCGCCGACAGGTCGGTGGTCTGCACTCGCTTCTCGAGGAGGCCGATCTCGACAACCAGGCCCTCGTACTTGCGCTCGAAGTAGGCAAGCGCCTCCTCGGGGGAGCCTGCCGCCCAGGAACCGACGACCTGCTCACCGTCGGCCGTACGCACGTACACGGTCCCCGTCTCGTCGACGCGGCCCCACGGGTCGCTGCTCACAGCGCCTCCTCCACATGATGCCTGGCGGGGGGTTTCGGGCCCCGGGCATCGTCCACAGTTTCGTCACGGCCAACATAGGCGACCGGCGGGCGGCCTGTCCGCATCCAGCGCGACCGAAATTCCGCAGCTGGCCGTCTTGGTCTTCAGGAATGTGTCAGGACTTCGACACGGTCGCCTTGTTGATCACGACGGTCGCGTTCGGCGCGGTGTTGCCCGAGGTCGGGTCGGCCGCCTGGGCGCCGGCCGCGGCGATCTTCTGCAGCACCTTCATGCCCGCGTCCGAGACGGTGCCGAAGGGCGTGTAGCTGGGCGGCAGCGGGCTGTCCTTGTAGACCAGGAAGAACTGGCTGCCGCCGGTGTGCTTCTGGCCGGTGTTGGCCATCGCCACCGTGCCCGCCGGGTACTTGTTGCCCTTCAGGCTCTTGTCCTTCAGGTTCTCGTCCGGGAGCGTGTAGCCCGGCCCGCCCATGCCGGTGCCCTGCGGGTCGCCGCACTGGAGCACGAAGATGCCGTCCGTCGTCAGACGGTGGCACTTGGTGTGGTCGAAGTAGCCCTGGCCGGCCAGGAAGTCGAACGAGTTCACCGTGTGCGGGGCCGCCGCCGTCTTCAGCGCGATGTCGATGTCACCGCACGTCGTCGCGAGCTTCATGCCGTAGTTCGCCGACGTGTCGATCGTCATCGCCGGCTCCTTCTTCCAGCTCAGCTTCTTCGCCGAGCCGGCCGCGGGCTTCGCGCACGGGTCCGGAGCCTTGCTGGTCGGCGTGGCGCTGGGCGTGACGCTGGCGGCGCTGTCCTTCTTGTCGTCGCCGCCCTTCATCACGCCCGTCGTGTAGAGCGCGACGCTGCCGATCACGATCACGCCCAGTACCGACGCGATCACGGAGTTGCGCATACGAGCCTTGCGGCGCGCCTGGGTGCGCCGCTGCTGCTGCCGCAAGAACTTCTCCCGGGCGAGCTGACGCCGCCGCTGCTCCTGGCTGACCACCGGGTTCTCTCCTCATGCGTGTCGTGTGTCGACCGGTACGCGTGCGGCTGCGTGCTTCTCGTGGGCCGACCGCCGCGTGTGCCCCGTACCGTATATGGGTTCGCTGAGGAAACGGCAGCGCCGGTAGGCTCTGACTGCGGCTGACGCCGCCGGCAAGCCCTCCGCGAGCCGTCCGCAAGCCGTACCCCATCGACACAACGAAGGACGATCGTGCTCATTGCCGGGTTCCCCGCCGGGGCCTGGGGGACGAACTGTTACCTCGTCGCCCCCGCCCCCGGTGAGGAGTGCGTGATCATCGACCCGGGCCACCAGGCCGCCGAAGGCGTCGAGGAAGCACTGAAGAAGCATCGGCTCAAGCCCGTCGCCGTCGTCCTCACCCACGGCCACATCGATCACGTGGCCTCGGTCGTCCCGGTCTGCGGGGCCCATGACGTACCCGCCTGGATCCACCCCGAGGACCGGTTCATGATGAGCGACCCCGAGAAGGCGCTCGGCCGGTCGATCGGCATGCCGCTGATGGGCGAGCTGACCGTGGGGGAGCCGGACGACGTCCGCGAGCTGACCGACGGCACCAGCCTCGACCTGGCCGGAATGGAGTTCTCCGTCGCGCACGCGCCGGGCCATACCAAGGGGTCGGTGACCTTCCGGATGCCCGAGACCGCCGACGTCCCGTCGGTGTTCTTCTCCGGGGATCTGCTGTTCGCCGGCTCCATCGGACGCACCGACCTGCCGGGCGGATCCATGGCGGACATGGTCGAGTCGCTGGCCCGTGTGTGCCTGCCGCTCGACGACTCCACCGTGGTGCTGTCCGGCCACGGCCCCCAGACGACCATCGGCCAGGAGCGCGCCACCAACCCCTATCTGCGGCAGGTGGCGGCAGACCGTCACGTGCACGGCGCGGACGCGAACACCGCTCCCCGACGAGGAATGTGACGAGAGAGCCTTCCGTGAGTACCTTCCAGGCCCCCAAGGGCACCTACGACCTGATTCCGCCGGACTCCGCCACGTACCTCGCCGTGCGCGAGGCGATCGCCGCTCCGCTGCGCAACTCGGGTTACGGCTACATCGAGACACCCGGCTTCGAGAACGTCGAGCTCTTCGCGCGCGGTGTCGGCGAGTCCACCGACATCGTCACCAAGGAGATGTACGCCTTCGAGACCAAGGGCGGCGACAGGCTCGCGCTGCGCCCTGAGGGAACGGCCTCCGTGCTGCGCGCGGCTCTCGAAGCCAACCTGCACAAGTCGGGCAACCTCCCGGTCAAGCTCTGGTACTCCGGCTCGTACTACCGCTACGAGCGTCCGCAGAAGGGCCGTTACCGGCACTTCTCCCAGGTCGGCGCCGAGGCGCTCGGCGTGGAGGACCCGGCGGTCGACGCCGAGCTGATCATCCTGGCCGACCAGGCGTACCGCTCGCTGGGCCTCAGCAACTTCCGCATCCTGCTGAACAGCCTGGGCGACCGGGAGTGCCGGCCGGTGTACCGGACCGCGCTCCAGGACTTCCTGCGCGGCATGGACCTCGACGAGGACACCCTGCGCCGCGCGGAGATCAACCCGCTGCGCGTCCTCGACGACAAGCGCGAGTCGGTCCAGAAGCAGCTCACGGGCGCTCCGCTGCTGCGCGACTACCTGTGCGACGCCTGCAAGGCGTACCACGAGGAGGTCCGTGAACTGCTGACCGACGCGGGCGTGGCCTTCGAGGACGACCCGAAGCTGGTGCGCGGCCTGGACTACTACACCCGCACCACGTTCGAGTTCGTGCACGACGGTCTGGGCTCGCAGTCCGCGGTGGGCGGCGGCGGCCGCTACGACGGTCTGTCCGAGATGATCGGCGGCCCCGCGCTGCCCTCCGTCGGCTGGGCCCTGGGTGTCGACCGCACGGTCCTCGCCCTTCAGGCGGAGGGCGTGCAGCTGGCCCTGCCGTCCACCACGTCGGTCTACGCCGTCCCGCTCGGCGAGGAGGCCCGCCGGCTGCTGTTCGCGAAGGTCACCGAGCTGCGCAAGGCCGGGGTCGCGGCGGACTTCTCGTACGGCGGCAAGGGCCTGAAGGGCGCCATGAAGAACGCCAACCGCAGTGGCGCCCGCTACGCCCTCGTGGCCGGCGAGCGCGACCTCGCCGAGGGCGTCGTCCAGCTCAAGGACATGGAGTCCGGCGAGCAGACGGCGATCGCGGTGGACGGGATCCTGGCCGAACTGCAGTCCCGGCTGGGCTAGCCGAACGGTGAGAGGGGCGCCGGAGGTCTCTCCGGCGCCCCTCTCGCTTCACTGCTCCAGCAGTCCGTGACGCATCGCGCCGGCCCCCCGACTTGCCGAAGATCCGACGGCGAGGCGGTCGGCGAGGAGGCGGATCAGGTCCCGGAACCGGCGGCGGGCGGCCGGGTCGAAGCCGGTGGTCGGCTCGTCCAGGCGGCGCCGCTGGCCGCCGGAGAGGGCCTTGATCCGGCTGTCGGCCTCGTCCTCCAGGCCGACCGGGCCGATGACCTCCTTCGGGTCCCGCGGGCGCGGGTAGGAGCGGGTGAAGTGCCGCACCGTCTCGCGGACCGTCAACTCCGCGGGCGCCGATTCGTCCTGCCGGACGATTCCCACCCGGGACCTCCACGCGCGCGGGCCCGTCGCCGGGGCCGTGCCGAGGACGGACACCTCGTCGGCGTCCCGGGACCGGTTGCCCCGGAGGATCTCCACCGTGGTGGCCCGAGCAGGCCGAACACCTCACCGCGCAGGATTCCCAGGTCGAGCCCGTCGACGGCGGTCCTGCCCCCGTACCGCTCGTGCAGCCCCGGACGTCCACCGCGGGTTCGTTCGCGTGTGCTGTCATGCCCTCGGACCCCGGCCGGAACCGAACGGTCCGTGACCACCGTGCGTACCTCCTTATGTCCTTCGAACGGTGGACACACATGCGCGTGCGGCACAATGACCCGTGCCCGAAGTTGGTCCAAGTCTCAAGCGACGGAATCGGCGGATGAGCAAGACGACAGTCAAAGACGTCTCCACAGATCCCGGGTCCGAGCGTCCCGCCGACGCCCCCCGCACGGTGGGCGGCAGCCGCGCCTTCGCCCTGCTGCTGGTGATCACCGGCGCGGCCGGTCTGCTGGCGGCCTGGGTCATCACGCTCGACAAGAACAAGCTCCTCGAAGCGAAGATCGCGGGGAAGACGTTCACGCCGGGCTGCAGCGTGAACCCGATCGTGTCCTGCGGCAGCGTCATGGAGAGCAAGCAGGCGGCCGCCTTCGGCTTCCCGAACCCCTGGCTGGGCCTGGTCTGCTACGGCATCGTCGTCTGCGTCGGCATGAGCCTGCTGGGCCGCGCCCGCTTCCCGCGCTGGTACTGGCTGACCTTCAACTTCGGCACGCTCTTCGGTGTCTGCTTCGTCACCTGGCTCCAGTTCCAGTCCCTGTACCGGATCAACGCCCTGTGCCTGTGGTGCTCGCTGGCCTGGGTCGCCACGATCACCATGTTCTGGTACGTGACCTCGTTCAACGTCCGCAACGGCTTCCTGCCGGCGCCGGGCTGGCTGAAGCGGTTCCTCGGCGAGTTCACCTGGGTGATCCCGGTGACCCACTGCGGCATCATCGCCATGCTGATCCTGACCCGCTGGGGCAGCCAGCTCTGGGCCTGACCCGGCCCGACCCGCGGCCGGAGCCGGGTTGTCAGTGCGGTGATTTAGGGTTTTGGGCGTGGAACCCGACCTCTTCACCGCAGCGGCGGAAGAACGCCAGGAGAAGGACCCGGCAGGCAGCCCCCTGGCGGTGCGGATGCGCCCGCGCACCCTCGACGAGGTCGTGGGCCAGCAGCATCTGCTGAAACCGGGCTCCCCGCTGCGCCGGCTGGTCGGCGAGGGGTCCGGCGGCCCCGCCGGGCCCTCCTCGGTGATCCTCTGGGGCCCGCCGGGCACGGGCAAGACGACCCTGGCGTACGTCGTCTCCAAGGCGACGAACAAACGCTTCGTGGAGCTCTCCGCGATCACCGCGGGGGTCAAGGAGGTCCGCGCGGTCATCGACGGCGCCCGCCGCGCTACCGGCGGCTTCGGCAAGGAGACCGTCCTCTTCCTGGACGAGATCCACCGCTTCAGCAAGGCCCAGCAGGACTCCCTGCTCCCGGCCGTCGAGAACCGCTGGGTGACGCTGATCGCGGCCACGACGGAGAACCCCTACTTCTCGGTGATCTCCCCACTGCTCTCCCGCTCCCTCCTGCTCACGCTCGAACCGCTCACCGACGACGACATCCGGGGGCTGCTGGGGCGCGCCCTGAGCGACGAGCGCGGCCTGAAGGACGCCGTCGCCCTGCCCGACGACACCGCGGAGCACCTGCTGCGCATCGCCGGCGGCGACGCCCGCCGGGCCCTGACCGCCCTGGAGGCCGCCGCCGGCGCCGCCCTCGACCAGGGCGAGGGCGAGATCAGCCTGGAGACGCTGGAGCAGACCGTCGACCGGGCCGCGGTCAAGTACGACCGCGACGGCGACCAGCACTACGACGTCGCCAGCGCCCTCATCAAGTCCATCCGGGGCTCCGACGTCGACGCGGCCCTGCACTACCTGGCCCGCATGATCGAGGCCGGCGAGGACCCCCGCTTCATCGCCCGCCGCCTGATGATCTCCGCGAGCGAGGACATCGGCCTGGCCGACCCGAACGCCCTGCCCCTCGCGGTCGCCGCCGCCCAGGCCGTCGCCATGATCGGCTTCCCCGAGGCCGCCCTCACCCTCAGCCACGCCACCATCGCGCTCGCCCTCGCCCCGAAGTCCAACGCGGCGACCACCGCGATCGGCGCCGCGATGGAGGACGTCCGGGCGGGCCTGGCCGGCCCGGTCCCGCCCCACCTGCGCGACGGGCACTACAAGGGAGCGGCCAAGCTCGGCCACGCGCAGGGATACGTGTACCCGCACGACCTGCCCGAGGGCATCGCCGAGCAGCAGTACGCCCCGGACGCCCTGAAGGACCGCACGTACTACACCCCGACCCGGCACGGGACCGAGGCCAGATACGCCGACGCGGTCGAGTGGACCAGGAAACACCTCGGTCGCAAGCGCTCGTGAGCACCCTGTAGACTGCCCCGAAGTGCTGAGTCCCGCGCTGTCAGAGCGGGACAGCCAGCCGGAGATCCGGTCCCTCGCGGACTGGCTCCAGGAGCGTCGCGCACCGTCGATCGGTGTCGCGGGCAGCCCACCACCACTCGGGGTCCCGGGACGGTCGGTGGGCCACTCGCGTGCTGCACGTATGTGCCCAGACCAGGGAAGCGGCTGCCCGGCAGGTCCCTCGGGACCCGGCGGGTTTTCCCGGCTGCGGATGCGACCTCCCTAACCCTGACGAGCCGAACACTACGAAAGAGATTGAGACAGTGGCGAACCAGTCCCGCCCCAAGGTCAAGAAGTCGCGTGCCCTCGGCATCGCGCTGACCCCGAAGGCCGTCAAGTACTTCGAGGCCCGCCCCTACCCGCCGGGTGAGCACGGCCGTGGCCGCAAGCAGAACTCGGACTACAAGGTCCGTCTGCTGGAGAAGCAGCGTCTGCGCGCGCAGTACGACATCTCCGAGCGCCAGCTGGTCCGCGCCTACGAGCGTGCGTCCAAGGTCCAGGGCAAGACCGGTGAGGCCCTGATCGTGGAGCTCGAGCGCCGTCTCGACGCCCTGGTCCTGCGTTCGGGCATCGCCCGCACCATCTACCAGGCCCGTCAGATGGTCGTCCACGGCCACATCCAGGTCAACGGCCAGAAGGTCGACAAGCCGTCCTTCCGTGTCCGTCCGGACGACGTCGTGCAGGTCCGCGACCGCTCCAAGGAGAAGACGCTCTTCACGATCGCCCGTGAGGGTGGCTTCGCCCCCGAGGGCGAGACCCCGCGCTACCTCCAGGTGAACCTCAAGGCCCTGGCGTTCCGCCTGGACCGTGAGCCGAACCGCAAGGAGATCCCGGTGATCTGCGACGAGCAGCTCGTCGTCGAGTACTACGCCCGCTGATCCCAGCCCCGGCGTACGTTCTCAGCCCGCCGTCTCCCTGCCCGGTCCTGCCGGGCGGGCGAGGCGGCGGGTTTGCCTTTCCCGTCGTCCGAACGGTTCCGGCCGGTGGGGGCCGAGGGCGCGGCTCCGCGCGTCCCCCGCGGGGCGCTCGTGCCCCAGCGCACGCGCCACCGCCGCGGCGCGGTCGAGCCGGGCCCCTGCCCGCACGCACTCCTCGTACCGCGCGTCCCCCAGCGCCTGCCGGGCCAGCGCCGCACAGCGCTCGTGCGGGGCGTCGAAGTACGCCGAGCCGAACAGCGGCAGCCCCACCGACGGCCACAGCCGGGCCGCCGCGCCCTGGAGCAGGGCCGCCTCGGCCGCATCGCCCTCGGTCACCGTCACCAGCGCCAGCAGCTCCAGGGTCAGCACCTCGGCGAGCAGATCACGGAACGCGTGGGCATGGCCCAGGCAGTCCGCCAGCAGCACCCGCGCGCGGGCCGGCTCGCCGTCCAGCCAGGCGGCGTACGCCAGCACGTACAGCGCGTACGAGCGCGCCCAGCGTTCCCCGTGGTCCTCGCACACCTGCCCCACGTCCTCGCACAACCGCACCGCGTCCGGCAGATCACCCTGGAAGGCCCGGGTCATCGCCAGCTCGACCTGGGCCATCAGGACGTTGCTGTTCAGCTCGCCGATCTCCTGATAGCGCTCCAGAGCCGACCGCAGCAGCGATTCTGCGCGCGCCATGTCGTCGCTGACGAGGGCCAGACATCCGGCGCGGTGCTCGGCGTACGCCACCGCCGTCGCATCCGCGGCCTGCTCCGCCTGCTCCCGGCACTCCCGCAGTGCCGCCAGCGCCGGCACGGTGTCGCCCTGGAGGATCGCCACGTAGCCGAGCACCCACAGCGCCTTCAGCCGGGACTGCTCGTACTCCGACTCCAGCTCCACGCCGCGCTCCAGCCAGCGGCGCCCCTCCGCGAGCCGCCCGCACCCGACCCAGCAGAACCACAGCGACCCCGCCAGGCACTGGCCGAGGTGCGCCTCGTCCGGCTCGGTCAGACAGAACTCCAGCGCCGCCCGCAGATTCGGCAGTTCCGCCTCGACCCGCTCGGCGATCTCGTGCTGGCGGGGCGAGAACCAGTCCAGCTCGCACCAGGTCGCGAGGCCCAGGTACCAGTCCCGGTGCAGCCTGCGCAGCCTGCCCGCGTCCCCGGCCGCCTCCAGCCAGTCGGCGCCGTAGGCCCGGACGGTGTCCAGCATCCGGTAGCGGGGGCCGGCCGGGGTGTCCTCGCGGGTCACCACGGACTGGACCAGCAGCGCCGCCAGCACGTCGAGCACGTCCTCGGCGGGCAGCCCGTCCCCGCTGCACACGTACTCGGCCGCGTCCAGGTCGAAGGTCTGCGCGAACACCGACAGCCGCGCCCACAGCAGCCGTTCGGCCGGGGTGCACAGCTCGTGGCTCCAGCCGATCGCCGTGCGCAGTGTCTGATGCCGGGCGGGCGGCCCGCCGGGCACCGGGTGGGCGCCATCGCCGCGGGCGTCCGCGACCAGCAGCCGGAACCGGTCGTCCAGCCGCTGCACCAACTGCGCGGGGGACAGGGCCCGCACCCGCCCGGCCGCCAGTTCCAGCGCGAGCGGGATCCCCTCCAGACGGCGGCACAGCTCACGCACCTCGGGGCCGTCGGACACCGTCAGCCCCTGCTCCCGGGCCCGGTCCGTGAACAGCTCCACCGCCTCGTCCGCGCCGAGCGGCGCCAGCGGGAACAGCCGCTCGCCCGCCAGCCCCAGCGGACGCCGGCCCGCGGCCAGCACCCTCAGCCGCGGCAGCTTGCGCAGCAGTTCCGCGGTCAGTTCGGCACAGGCCGCCGCCAGATGCTCGTACCCGTCCAGCACCAGCAGCACCGGGCGGCCGGCGAGGTGCTCCAGCAGCGTCTGGCGGGGCAGCCGGGCGGTGTGGTCGGTCAGCCCGAGCGCCTCCACCACCGCGTACTCCACGAACTGCGGATCCCGTACCGCCGCCAGCTCGACGCGCCCGGCCACGGCACCCGATGCGGCGCCCCATCCGGCGGCGGCCCGCGCGGCCAGCCGGGACTTGCCGACCCCGCCGGCCCCGGTCACGGTCACCAGCCGCGCCTCGCCGAGCGCCGCCGCCAGCCCGGCGAGTTCGGCCGTGCGCCCGACGAAAGTGGTCAGTTCCAGGGGCGGATCACCGCCGGGGAAGGGGTCTGGGCGCTGAGGACCTCGCATGGGACACGGAGCGTACTGAAGTGTGTTCATTCCGTACAATCGCTTCCCGCAACTCCGTCCGCACCACCCGGTAATCCGGTACGGAGCCCCGGCCCCGGCGCGATAGGCTCGGGACACTGGTTTTTCGATGTTTTCGATGTTGAGGCACGTTTCAGGGAGCGGGTGCGCACAGTGTCCGGTGGAGAGGTGGCCGGGATCCTGGTGGCCGTCTTCTGGGCGATCCTGGTCTCCTTCCTCGCGGTGGCACTCGCGAGGCTGGCCCAGACGCTCAAGGCGACCACCCAGCTCGTGGCGGACGTGACCGAACAGGCCGTCCCGCTGCTCGCCGACGCCTCCCAGGCGGTGCGCTCCGCGCAGACCCAGATCGACCGCGTCGACGCGATCGCCACGGACGTCCAGGAGGTCACGTCGAACGCCTCCGCGCTGTCGAGCACCGTCGCCTCCACCTTCGGCGGCCCGCTGGTCAAGGTCGCGGCCTTCGGCTACGGCGTGCGCCGGGCGCTGGGCGGCCGCAAGGAGGACGTGCCCGCCAAGGCGCCCCGGCGTACCGTGATCGTGGGCCGCACGGTCCCCGCCGCGCGACGCAAGCGGAAGTAAGGACTGAGACCGAGCGATGTTCCGCCGTACGTTCTGGTTCACCACCGGCGTCGCCGCCGGTGTGTGGGCCACCACCAAGGTCAACCGCAAGCTGAAGCAGCTGACCCCGGAGAGCCTCGCCGCCACCGCGGCCAACAAGGCCCTGGAGACCGGTCATCGGCTGAAGGACCGCGCGGTGGGCTTCGCGCTCGACGTCCGCGACAACATGGCCGTGCGGGAGGCCGAGCTGGAGGAGGCCCTCGGGATCCACGAGGACCCCGAACTCCCGGCCCCCCGGCGCCTCACCGCCATCGAGGCGAGCCCGAGCGCCCACCGCACCACACCGAAGTACATCGAAGCCCCTATGTACTCGTACGACCGGAATGAGGACCACTGATGGAGTCGGCTGAGATCCGCCGCCGCTGGCTGAGCTTCTTCGAGGAGCGCGGGCACACCGTCGTGCCTTCGGCGTCGCTCATCGCGGACGACCCGACTCTGCTCCTCGTCCCCGCCGGCATGGTGCCCTTCAAGCCCTACTTCCTGGGCGAGGTCAAGCCACCGTTCGACCGCGCCACCAGCGTGCAGAAGTGCGTGCGCACGCCCGACATCGAAGAGGTCGGCAAGACCACGCGCCACGGCACGTTCTTCCAGATGTGCGGCAACTTCTCCTTCGGCGACTACTTCAAGGAAGGCGCCATCACCTACGCGTGGGAGCTGCTCACCAGCCCCCAGGACAAGGGTGGTTACGGCCTGGAGCCGGAGAAGCTCTGGATCACCGTGTACAAGGACGACGACGAGGCCGAGCGCATCTGGCACGAGGTCGTCGGTGTGCCGAAGGAGCGCATCCAGCGCCTCGGCATGAAGGACAACTACTGGTCCATGGGCGTTCCCGGCCCCTGCGGCCCCTGCTCCGAGATCAACTACGACCGCGGCCCCGAGTTCGGCGCCGAAGGCGGTCCCGCCGTCAACGACGAGCGGTACGTGGAGATCTGGAACCTCGTCTTCATGCAGTTCGAGCGCGGCGAGGGCATCGGCAAGGACAACTTCGAGATCCTCGGCGAACTGCCGAGCAAGAACATCGACACGGGCCTCGGTCTGGAGCGCCTCGCCATGATTCTGCAGGGCGTGCAGAACATGTACGAGATCGACACCTCCATGGCCGTCATCGACAAGGCCACCGAGCTGACCGGCGTCCGCTACGGCGACGCCCACGCCTCGGACGTCTCCCTGCGCGTGGTCACCGACCACATGCGCACGTCGGTGATGCTCATCGGCGACGGCGTCACCCCCGGCAACGAGGGCCGCGGCTACGTCCTGCGCCGCATCATGCGCCGTGCCATCCGCAACATGCGCCTGCTCGGTGCCACCGGTCCGGTCGTCCAGGACCTGATCGACACCGTGATCCACATGATGGGCCAGCAGTACCCCGAGCTGATCACCGACCGCGAGCGCATCGAGAAGGTCGCCCTCGCCGAGGAGAACGCCTTCCTCAAGACGCTGAAGGCCGGCACCAACATCCTCGACACCGCCGTCACCGAGACCAAGCAGTCCGGTGGCACGGTCCTCTCCGGCGACAAGGCCTTCCTGCTCCACGACACCTGGGGCTTCCCGATCGACCTCACCCTCGAAATGGCCGCCGAGCAGGGGCTGTCCGTGGACGAGGACGGCTTCCGCCGCCTGATGAAGGAGCAGCGGGAGCGGGCCAAGGCCGACGCCCAGGCCAAGAAGACCGGGCACGCCGGCGCCGGTGCCTACCGGGAGATCGCCGACAAGGTCGGCGAGACCGACTTCATCGGCTACTCCGACACCGAGGGCGAGTCCACGATCGTCGGCATCCTGGTCGACGGCGCCTCCTCGCCGGCCGCCACCGAGGGCGAAGAGGTCGAGATCGTCCTCGACCGCACGCCGTTCTACGCCGAGGGCGGCGGCCAGATCGGCGACACCGGCCGGATCAAGGTCGACTCCGGTGCCGTCATCGAGGTCCGCGACTGCCAGAAGCCGGTCCCGGGGGTGTACGTCCACAAGGGCGTCGTCCAGGTCGGCGAGGTCACCGTGGGCGCCAAGGCCCACGCCTCGATCGACAACCGCCGCCGCAAGGCCATCGCCCGCGCCCACTCCGCCACCCACCTGACCCACCAGGCGCTGCGCGACGCCCTCGGCCCGACGGCCGCCCAGGCCGGTTCCGAGAACCAGCCCGGCCGTTTCCGCTTCGACTTCGGCTCCCCGTCCGCCGTTCCCACGGCCGTGATGACCGACGTCGAGCAGAAGATCAACGAGGTACTGGCCCGCGATCTCGACGTGCACGCCGAGATCATGGGCATCGACGAGGCCAAGAAGCAGGGCGCCATCGCCGAGTTCGGCGAGAAGTACGGCGAGCGCGTCCGCGTCGTGACCATCGGCGACTTCTCCAAGGAGCTGTGCGGCGGCACGCACGTGCACAACACCGCCCAGCTGGGTCTGGTGAAGCTGCTCGGTGAGTCGTCCATCGGTTCCGGTGTCCGCCGTATCGAGGCCCTCGTCGGTGTGGACGCCTACAACTTCCTCGCCCGGGAGCACACGGTCGTCGCCCAGCTCCAGGAGCTGATCAAGGGCCGTCCGGAGGAGCTTCCGGAGAAGGTCTCCGCCATGCTCGGCAAGTTGAAGGACGCCGAGAAGGAGATCGAGAAGTTCCGCGCCGAGAAGGTGCTCCAGGCCGCCGCCGGTCTCGCCGGGTCGGCCAAGGACGTGCGCGGTGTGGCCGTCGTCACCGGTCAGGTCCCGGACGGCACCACGCCGGACGACCTGCGCAAGCTGGTCCTCGACGTGCGCGGCCGCATCCAGGGCGGCCGGGCCGCGGTTGTGGCCCTTTTCACGGTCACGGGCGGCAAGCCGCTGACCGTCATCGCCACCAACGAGGCCGCCCGCGAGCGTGGTCTCAAGGCCGGTGACCTGGTCCGCACCGCCGCCAAGACCCTCGGCGGCGGCGGTGGCGGCAAGCCGGACGTCGCCCAGGGCGGCGGCCAGAACCCGGCCGCCGTGGGCGAGGCCGTCGACGCCGTCGAGCGCCTCGTCGCCGATACCGCCAAGTAACGGGCACGCAAGGAAACGGTCAGAAATGCGCAGAGGACGTCGACTCTCGATCGACGTCGGGGATGCCCGGATCGGGGTCGCCTCGTGCGACCCCGATGGGATCCTCGCCACACCGGTGGAGACGGTCCCCGGCCGGGACATCCCCGCCGCCCACCGTCGGCTGCGGCAACTGGTGGAGGAGTACGAACCGATCGAGGTCGTCGTCGGCCTTCCCCGCTCCCTCAAGGGGGGCGAGGGCCCGGCCGCGGTCAAGGTCCGGGCCTTCGCCCAGGAGTTGGCCAAGGGCATCAAGCCGGTGCCGGTCCGCCTGGTGGACGAGCGGATGACGACCGTGACGGCCAGTCAGGGACTGCGTGCCTCGGGGGTGAAATCGAAGAAGGGCCGCTCGGTCATCGACCAGGCCGCCGCTGTGATCATCCTCCAGCAAGCCCTCGAATCCGAACGGGTGTCAGGTAAAGCACCGGGCGAGGGCGTCGAAGTGGTCATCTGATCGCGATACGGTAACGTTCCGCGCGATGTGCCGGTGTTCGAACAGCCGGGACACAAGAAGAGGCGGAACGGAAGCCGGCCCACCGGCCACGTGACCGCTCGGCCTCGCGGCTCTAGGGGATCGATGACTGAGTATGGCCGGGGCCAGGGCTCCGAACCGTGGCATCCGCAGGACCCGTTGTACGGGGACGGCGGATGGGGAGGGCGGCAGCCGCACGACGGCTCGCAGCCCTACGGCGGCCAGCCGCAGCACTACCCCCAGCAGCCGCAGCAGCACGGCAGCTGGAGCCAGGGGCAGCAGCCCGGGTACGGTCATGAGCAGTACCCGTACTACGACGAGCAGGGTCAGCAGCAGTACGCCGGTCACGCCCAGCAGCAGTACCAGCAACAGGGCGGCTGGGACGCGACCGGCGCTCACGGCCAGGTCCCGTACGCGCCCGACCCCGGCGACCCCTACGGCCGGCAGCCCGGTGGCTACGGCGGGCAACAGCCCGATTTCTACGGCACCGACGACGCCTACCCGCCGCCGGAGCCGCCCGGCCGCAGGCGCCCCGAGCCGGATCCGGAGCTCGATCCCGACGCCGTGCCCGAGGAGGAGACCCACCCCTTCTTCACGGGCGCCGACGATGACGACGACGATGACGATGCGCACGAACTCGCCGACCGGTCGGAGCGGCGCGGCAAGGGCAAGGGCAAGAAGCCTGCCAAGAAGAAGAAACGCCGCACCGGCTGCGCCTGCATGGTGGTCGTCCTGGTCTTCGGCGGCGGCCTCGGCGGAGTCGGATATTTCGGCTACAAGTTCTACCAGAACCGTTTCGGCACGGCCCCGGACTACGCGGGCAGCGGCAACGGCGAGCAGATCACGGTCGTCATCCCCAAGGGCGCCGGCGGCTGGACGATCGGTGACAAGCTGAAGGAGGCGGGTGTCGTCGAGAGCGCGGCCGCGTTCGTCTCCGCGATGCAGGCGAACCCGGACGGCAAGACGCTCCAGGACGGCGTCTACACGCTGGAGAAGCACATGTCCGCCGCGAGCGCCGTGCAACTGATGCTCAGCCCGAAGAGCCGCAGCAACCTCATCATCGCCGAGGGCCTGCGCAACACGGCGGTGTACGACCTCATCGACACGCGCCTCGGCGTGGCGGCGGGCACCACGGCGGGCATCGCCAAGAAGGACTACAAGCAGCTGGGTCTGCCCGCCTGGGCGCTGAACCACCCGAACCTCAAGGACCCGCTGGAGGGCTTCCTCTACCCCTCCAGCTATGCGGTGACCAAGGGCCAGAAACCCGAGGACGTCCTCAAGAGCATGGTGTCCCAGGCCAGCTCCAAGTACCAGGAACTGGGCCTGGCGGACAAGGCCAGGTCGCTGGGCCTCGACAGCCCCTGGCAGTTGCTCACCGTGGCGAGCCTGGCGCAGGCCGAGGGCACGAGCCACGACGACTTCCGCAAGATGGCCGAAGTCGTCTACAACCGCCTCCAGCCCGACAACCCGCAGACCTACGGGCGGCTGGAGTTCGACTCCACGTACAACTACGTGAAGAACCAGAGCAAGATCGATCTGAGCGTCACCGAGCTGCGCAAGTACAACAACCCGTACAACACGTACTTCACGAAGGGCCTGCCGCCGGGCCCCATCGACAACCCCGGCGAGGAGGCCATCCAGGGGGCGCTCAACCCGACGCACGACGGTTGGTACTACTTCATCTCGATGGACGGCAAGACCAGCCAGTTCACCAAGACGCTCGCCGAGCACGAGAAGTTGGTCAACGAGTGGAACGCGTCCAGGAACAAGGGCTGAGAACAATCCATGGCAGTGAAGACGACTGAAGCCCGCCGGGCGGCCGTTCTCGGCAAGCCCATCGGTCACTCCCTCTCCCCGGTGCTGCACCGGGCGGCGTACGACGAGCTCGGGCTCAGCGAGTGGTCGTACGAGCGCTTCGAGGTCGACGAGGCCGCACTGCCCGGCTTCTTCGACACGCTCGGGCCGGAGTGGGCGGGCCTGTCCCTGACCATGCCGCTCAAGCGGGCGGTCATCCCGCTGCTGGACGAGATCAGCGAGACGGCCGCCTCGGTCGACGCGGTCAACACCGTCGTGTTCACCGGGGACGGCCGCCGCCGCGGCGACAACACCGATGTCCCGGGCATCGTGGCCGCCTTGCGCGAGCACGGCATCGCACAGGTCGACACCGCCGCGATCCTCGGCGCCGGCGCCACCGCCTCCTCCGCCCTCGCCGCCCTCGCCCGGATCTGCACCGGCGAGATCACCGTCTACGTCCGCAGCGAGGCCCGCGCCGCCGAGATACGGCAGTGGGGCGAGCGGCTCGACGTGGACGTCCGCACGGCGGACTGGGCCGACGCCGGGCAGGCACTGCACGCCCCGCTGGTCGTCGCCACCACGCCCGCCGGCACCACCGACGCCCTGGCCGCCGCCGTCCCCGAGCGCCCCGCGACCCTCTTCGACGTGCTCTACGACCCCTGGCCCACCGAGCTGGCGGCCCGCTGGTCGATGTGCGGCGGTGCCGTGGTCAGCGGCCTCGACCTGCTGGTCCACCAGGCCGTCCTCCAGGTCGAGCAGATGACCGGCCGCTCCCCGGCGCCGCTGGAGGCCATGCGGCACGCCGGTGAGAAGGCGCTCGCCGCGCATTGAGCGCCCGCCCGCGCGTCCGCTTGCTGGACCGGCGGCCGGACAACCGCGCCGGACGTGGGAGGATCAGAGGTGGCGTACCGGGGTCGCGCACCCGGTGACGCCGTCGCCGTACGCGAGGACGCGCGTGCGCAGGGCAGTACCGGGCGCGAGCACTGAGGAGCAGACCGTTGAGCAGGCTGCGTTGGCTGACCGCGGGGGAGTCCCACGGTCCCGCACTTGTCGCGACGCTGGAGGGTCTTCCCGCCGGCGTGCCGATCACCACGGAGATGGTGGCGGACCACCTCGCGCGGCGGCGGCTCGGTTATGGCCGCGGTGCGCGCATGAAGTTCGAGCGGGACGAGGTCACCTTCCTGGGCGGCGTCCGGCACGGTCTGACCCTCGGCTCCCCGGTCGCGATCATGGTGGGCAACACCGAGTGGCCCAAGTGGGAGCAGGTCATGGCGGCCGACCCGGTCGACCCCGAGATCCTCGCCGGCCTCGCCCGCAACGCGCCGCTGACCCGGCCCCGCCCCGGCCACGCCGACCTGGCGGGGATGCAGAAGTACGGCTTCGACGAGGCCCGTCCGATCCTGGAGCGCGCCTCCGCCCGCGAGACCGCCGCCCGGGTGGCGCTCGGCGCGGTCGCCCGGTCGTACCTGAAGGAGACGACGGGCATCGAGATCGTCTCGCACGTGGTCGAGCTGGCCTCCGCCAAGGCCCCGCAGGGCGTCTACCCGACCCCGGCCGACGTCGAGAAGCTGGACGCCGACCCGGTGCGCTGCCTGGACGCGGACGCCTCCAAGGCGATGGTCGCGGAGATCGACCAGGCCCACAAGGACGGCGACACCCTCGGCGGCGTGGTCGAGATCCTGGCCTACGGCGTGCCGGTGGGCCTCGGCTCGCACGTGCACTGGGACCGCAAGCTGGACGCCCGGCTGGCCGGCGCCCTCATGGGCATCCAGGCGATCAAGGGCGTCGAGATCGGCGACGGCTTCGGGCTGGCGCGGGTGCCGGGCTCGCAGGCGCACGACGAGATCGTCAGGACCGACGAGGGCATCCGGCGGGTCTCCGGCCGCTCCGGCGGTACCGAGGGCGGCCTGAGCACCGGCGAGCTGCTGCGCGTGCGCGCCGCGATGAAGCCGATCGCGACCGTGCCGCGCGCCCTGAAGACGGTCGACGTGACCACCGGCGAGGCCACCCAGGCGCACCACCAGCGCTCCGACGTCTCCGCCGTGCCGGCCGCGGGCATCGTCGCCGAGGCCATGGTCGCGCTGGTGCTGGCCGACGCGGTCGCGGAGAAGTTCGGCGGCGACAGCGTGGCCGAGACCAGCCGCAACGTCCGGTCGTACCTCGACAACCTCCACATCCGGTGAGCACCGTGCCTGCGATCGTGCTGGTCGGCCCGATGGGCGTCGGCAAGTCCACCGTCGGGCAGCTGCTCGCCGAGCGCCTCGGCCTCGGCTACCGGGACACCGACGACGACATCGTCGCCGCGGAGGGCCGCGCCATCGCCGAGATCTTCGTCGACGAGGGCGAGAGCGCCTTCCGGGCGATCGAGAAGCGGGCGGTCACCACCGCGCTGGCCGAGCACGAGGGCGTCCTCGCGCTCGGCGGCGGCGCCGTCCTCGACGCGGACACCCGCGCGCTGCTCACCGGGCAGCGCGTGGTCTACCTGTCGATGGACGTGGAAGAGGCGGTCAAGCGCACCGGCCTGAACGCCGCCCGCCCGCTGCTCGCGGTCAACCCGCGCAAGCAGTGGCGCGAGCTGATGGAGGCCCGGCGGCACCTGTACGAGGAGGTCGCCTCCGCCGTCGTCGCCACGGACGGCCGCACCCCCGAACAGGTCACGCAAGCAGCCCTGGACGCACTGGAGTTGAAGAAGGCATGAGCGAGGCAGTCACCCGGATCCAGGTCGCCGGCACGGCGGGCACCGAGCCGTACGAGGTACTGGTCGGCCGCCAACTGCTGGGCGAGCTGGGCGGGTTGGTCGGCCCGAACGCCAAGCGGGTCGCGGTGATCCACCCGGAGGCGCTGGCCGAGACCGGTGACGCGCTCCGCGCCGACCTGGCCGAGCAGGGCTACGAGGCCATCGCCGTCCAGGTGCCGAACGCGGAGGAGGCGAAGACCGCCGAGGTCGCCGCCTACTGCTGGAAGGCGCTCGGCCAGTCCCATTTCACCCGCACCGACGTGATCGTCGGCGTGGGCGGCGGCGCGACGACGGACCTCGCCGGATTCGTCGCCGCCACCTGGCTGCGCGGGGTGCGCTGGATCGCGATCCCCACCACCGTGCTCGCGATGGTGGACGCCGCGGTCGGGGGCAAGACCGGCATCAACACCGCCGAGGGCAAGAACCTCGTCGGCGCCTTCCACCCGCCGGCCGGCGTCCTGTGCGACCTCGCCGCGCTGGACTCCCTCACGGTCAACGACTACGTCTCCGGGCTCGCGGAGGTCATCAAGGCCGGTTTCATCGCCGACCCGCTGATCCTGGACCTGATCGAGTCCGACCCCGAGGGCGCCCGCAGCCCGGCGGGCCCGCACACCGCCGAGCTGATCGAGCGCGCGATCCGGGTGAAGGCCGAGGTCGTCTCCTGCGACCTGAAGGAGTCGGGCCTCAGGGAGATCCTCAACTACGGCCACACGCTCGGCCACGCCATCGAGAAGAACGAGCGCTACACGTGGCGGCACGGCGCCGCGGTCGCCGTCGGCATGCACTTCGCGGCCGAACTGGGCCGTCTGGCGGGCCGGTTGGACGACGCGACGGCGGACCGCCACCGTTCGATCCTCGAAGCCGTCGGCCTCCCGCTGCACTACCGCTACGACCAGTGGCCCAAGCTGCTGGAGACGATGAAGGTCGACAAGAAGTCCCGCGGCGACCGCTTGCGCTTCATCGTCCTCGACGGCCTGGCCAAGCCGACGGTGATGGAGGGCCCCGACCCGGCCGTCCTGCTCGCCGCCTACGGCGAGGTCGGACAGTAAGTACCCGACTGTTCCGTCCGTCCGTTTCCTGACCTCGACTTCCTTTGCGCAATGGGCACTTCGGGCCGCCCCCGGCCGTTTCACCAAACGACGGCCGGGGACGGTACCGTTCGGTGAAACAGCGGGGCCCACCCCCGCGACCAGCACCGATGGTCTGTCGCTCGCCCGTCGCGAGGGAGCGGCGATCGAGCCGAGGACGACGAGACGGAGTGGCAACGGATGCAGCACGCAGTGGGATCTCCGCTGCCGCCCCACCAGCCGGGGCAGGTGCCGCACGCCGGCTGGGCGTCGGCCGCACACCCCCACCCGGGCCCGCACCCGGGAGCCGTCCCCGTGCCTGTGCCGCCGGGCTTCCCGGCCCCCACCGGCGCCGTCCCGCCCACGCCCCCGCAGTCTCCCGCGCCCGTACCCCCGGTCGTGCACCCCCCGGCCCCGCAGCACACCTCCGCGCCGCCCGCCCCCGAGACCACCGGCCATGTGCCGCTGCCGCCCGGCGGACCGGTCGGCGTGCCCGCGGCCCCCCCGGCACAGGCCCCGGTGCCCGACCCGACGACCACCACCCTGGCCGTCCTGCTGATCGGCCCGGCGGGCGCCGGCAAGACCAGCGTCGCCAAGTTCTGGGCGGACCACCGCCGGGTGTCCACCGCGCACATCAGCCTGGACGACGTCCGCGAATGGGTCCGTTCGGGCTTCGCCGACCCCCAGTCCGGCTGGAACGACAACTCCGAGGCCCAGTACCGCCTCGCCCGCCGCACCTGCGGCTTCGCCGCCCGCAACTTCCTCGCCAACGGCATCTCCTGCATCCTGGACGACGCGGTGTTCCCGGACCGCCCGGTCGTGGGCCTCGGCGGCTGGAAGCGGCACGTCGGCCCCGGCCTGCTCCCGGTCGTCCTCCTGCCGGGCCTGGACATCGTCCTGGAGCGCAACGCCGAGCGCTCCGGCAACCGCCGCCTCACCGACGAGGAGGTGGCCCGCATCCACGGCCGCATGGCCGGCTGGTACGGCTCGGGCCTGCCGATCATCGACAACTCCCAGCTGGACGTCCCGGGCACGGCCCGTGTGCTGGACGAGGTCCTGGCGCGAGCCATCGCGAGTCCACCGAGCTGGTAGCTCCCCTGGCCTGCCCGCACCCCACTCGGCCGTTCTCAAATCGGCACAACCGCCGCAAAACTTCTACGCTCGTCTCATGTCAGAGGTGTACGCGACCCGCCGATCCCGGCTGAGAGACCACTTCACCGCGGCCGGCACCGCGGCAGCGCTCGTCACCCGTCCGTCGAACGTGCGCTATCTCGCCGCCGCGGCCCCGCGGGGCTCCGCGCTGCTGCTCGGCAGACGCGAGGACCTCCTCGTCTGCGCCGGCCCGCCCGACGACCGCGTGGGCGACGGCCGCCCGGACGAGAACCTGCGCCTGTACGTCCTTGCACCGAACGGCGCCGGAGCCGGCGGCGACGCGGCGGTCGGGGCGGCGGACCTCGCCGTGGGCCAGGACGCCGACTCCCTGGCCGTGGAGGAGCACCACCTCACGGTGGCCCGGCACCGGGCCGTCTCCGCCGCCGCTCCCGCACTCCGCCTCACCGACCTCGGCGGGGCCGTCGAGCAGCTCAGGGTGGTCAAGGACGAGGAGGAGATCTCCTGTCTGCGCATCGGCGCCGAGATCGCCGACCAGGCCCTCGGTGAGCTGCTGGAATCCATCCTGGTCGGCCGCACCGAACGGCACCTCGCGCTGGAGCTGGAGCGCCGGCTGGTCGACCACGGGGCCGACGGCCCGGCCTTCCCCACCTCGGTGGCCACCGGCCCCCACTCCGGCCGGCGCGGGCACCGTCCCACCGACCGACGCGTGGAGGAGGGTGATTTCCTCACCGTGTGCCTCGGCGCGGCCTACCGTGGCTACCGCTGCGAGATCGGCCGTACGTTCGTGATCGGCACGTCGCCCGCCGACTGGCAGGTAGAGCTGTACGACCTGGTCTTCTCCGCCCAGCGCGCCGGGCGCGAGGCCCTGGCGCCCGGCGCCGCCTGCCGCGACGTGGACCGCGCGGCACGCCATGTGCTGGACTCGGCCGGCTATGCGGAGGCCCTGTCTCCGCTCACCGGACACGGCGTCGGACTCGAAATCGACGAGGACCCGCAGTTGGCGCCCGCGGCCATGGGTAAACTGGACGCTTGCGTGCCGGTCACCGTCGAACCGGGGGTCCACCTCCCGGGCCGGGGCGGTGTCCGGATCGATGACACGCTCGTCGTACGCCCCGAGGCGGACGGCGGACCCGAGCTACTCACCATCACGACCAAGGAGCTGCTCGCGCTCTAGCGCGTGCTCCTGGGTCGTACGTCAGTCCAGGAGATTCCGCAACCGTGGCTTCCACGAACGACCTCAAGAACGGTTTGGTGCTCAAGCTCGAAGGCGGCCAGCTCTGGTCCGTCGTCGAGTTCCAGCACGTCAAGCCCGGCAAGGGCCCGGCCTTCGTGCGCACCAAGCTGAAGAACGTGCTGTCCGGCAAGGTCGTCGACAAGACCTTCAACGCCGGCGTCAAGGTCGAGACCGCCACTGTCGACAAGCGCGACATGCAGTTCTCGTACATGGACGGCGAGTACTTCGTCTTCATGGACATGCAGACCTACGACCAGCTCATGATCGACCGGAAGGCCGTCGGCGACGCCGCCAACTTCCTGATCGAGGGCTTCGAGGCCACCGTCGCCACGCACGAGGGCGAGGTGCTCTTCGTCGAGCTGCCGGCCGCCGTCGAGCTGGTCATCGAGCACACCGAGCCGGGCGTCCAGGGCGACCGCTCCACCGGCGGCTCCAAGCCCGCCAAGCTGGAGACCGGCTACGAGATCCAGGTCCCGCTCTTCATCACCACCGGTGAGAAGATCAAGGTCGACACCCGCACGGGCGACTACCTCGGCCGGGTGAACAGCTAACCGTGGCTGCCCGCAACACGGCCCGCAAGCGCGCCTTCCAGATCCTCTTCGAGGGCGACCAGCGCGGCGCCGACGTTCTGACGGTCCTCGCCGACTGGGTCCGGCTGTCCCGGTCCGACACCCGGCAGCCGCCGGTCAGCGAGTACACGATGCAGCTGGTCGAGGGCTACGCCCAGCACGCGCGGCGCATCGACGAGCTGATCGCCCAGTACGCGGTCGGCTGGACGCTCGACCGGATGCCGGTCGTGGACCGCAACATCCTGCGGCTGGGTGCGTACGAGCTGATCTGGGTCGACGGGACCCCGGACGCCGTGGTCCTGGACGAGATGGTGCAGCTGGCGAAGGAGTTCTCCACGGACGACTCGCCCGCGTTCGTGAACGGCCTGCTGGGCCGTCTGAAGGAGCTCAAGCCGTCTCTGCGCCGGGACGAGGCGTAGAGCCCGTACGACACGCCGGAGGGCCCACAGCGCGCCGCTGTGGGCCCTCCGGCGTTCCTGTCGCGCCCGGCACACGGGAAACGCCGTCGGGGCAGCCGGAACCCGTACGGTTCCGGCCACCCCGACGGCACGTTTCTGCGCAGGTGTGAAGCGGCTCAGGCCTCTTCGTGCGTGGCCACCGCGCGGCGCGCGTCCGCGTCCAGCACACCCCAGCTGATCAGCTGCTCGGTCAGGACCGAGGGGGACTGGTCGTAGATGACGGCGAGTGTGCGCAGGTCGTCCTGGCGGATCGAGAGCACCTTGCCGTTGTAGTCACCGCGCTGGGACTGGATTGTCGCCGCGTAGCGCTGGAGCGGGCCCGCCTTCTCGGCCGGCACGGTGGCCAGCCGCTCAAGGTCGAGGACCAGCTTCGGCGGGGGCTCGGCGGCGCCGCCCGGCGTCGTGCCCGGCAGGAGCTCCTGGACCGGGACACCGTAGAAATCGGCCAGCTCGGCAAGCCGCTGCACGGTCACCGCACGGTCGCCACGCTCGTAGGACCCGACCACCACGGCCTTCCAGCGACCCTGGGACTTCTCCTCGACACCGTGGAGGGAAAGGCCCTGCTGGGTGCGGATGGCCCGGAGCTTGGCCCCGAGCTGTTTGGCGTATTCGCTGGACATATAGCTCCCCGGACACTGTGTCGACGCGGCCGACTGGGTTGTCCACCGCGCGGCTGGTAACTCACTGTGAGGTTACGCAGCGTGACTCTTGCTCGTCAAGCCGAATGGTCCACACCGACGCTTCCGTGCTGGCGGCAGCCGGTTGGGCCGAGCGGGTGAAGGAGGGGGTGATCGGGCCCTCCTCATGACCTGCTACGGTAGATGGCGCAAATCCGACGTCCTTTAAGGTCCGTCCCGTGAGGCGGAGAAGGAGGTCCGTTTCGTATGGACAAGCACGACTCGCCCGCCACCGCGCAGGCAACCGATGCGCGGCCCGTCCTTGAGGGCCCCGACATCGCGCGGGTGCTGACCCGCATCGCCCACGAGATCGTCGAGCGAGCCAAGGGCGCCGACGACGTGGTCCTCCTCGGCATCCCCACCCGCGGCGTCTTCCTCGCCCAGCGGCTCGCCGTCAAGCTGGCGCAGATCACCGAGCGCACGATCCCGGTCGGCTCGCTCGACATCACCATGTACCGCGACGACCTGCGCATGCACCCGCCGCGCGCGCTGGCCCGTACCGAGATCCCCGGTGACGGCCTCGACGGCAAGCTGGTCGTCCTCGTCGACGACGTGCTCTTCTCCGGCCGCACGATCCGCGCCGCCCTCGACGCCCTGAACGACATCGGGCGCCCCCGCGCGGTGCAGCTCGCGGTCCTGGTCGACCGGGGCCACCGCGAACTGCCGATCCGCGCCGACTACGTCGGCAAGAACCTCCCCACGTCGCTGCGGGAGACGGTCAAGGTCCAGCTCGCCGAGGAGGACGGTCGCGACACCGTGCTGCTCGGTGTGAAGCCGGCCGACCAGTAGCGAGTCAGGCGCGCACGCCCGCTTCGGCGTATCCGCGTGCGCAGCCGATTGCCCCAATTCTCCCGTTTGAACTGCCTTACGGAGCCTGACAGATGCAGCGTCATCTCATCTCGGCCGCCGACCTCACCCGTGACGACGCCGTCCTGATCCTCGACACCGCCGAGGAGATGGCCCGGGTCGCCGACCGGCCGATCAAGAAACTGCCGACCCTGCGCGGCCGCACGGTCTGCAACCTCTTCTTCGAGGACTCGACCCGGACCCGGATCTCCTTCGAGGCCGCCGAGAAGCGCCTCTCCGCAGACGTGATCAACTTCGCCGCCAAGGGATCGAGCGTCTCCAAGGGCGAGTCCCTCAAGGACACCGCGCAGACGCTGGAGGCGATGGGCGTGGACGCCGTCGTCATCCGGCACGGCGCCTCCGGCGCCCCGTACCGCCTCGCCAACTCCGGCTGGATCGACGCACCCGTCATCAACGCCGGCGACGGCACCCACCAGCACCCCACCCAGGCCCTGCTGGACGCCTTCACCATGCGCCGCCGGCTGATCGGCCGTGACGCCGGCCTCGGCAAGGACCTCACGGGCAGGCGCATCACCGTGGTCGGCGACGTCCTGCACAGCCGCGTGGCCCGCTCCAACGTCGACCTGCTGCACACCCTCGGCGCCGAGGTCACCCTGGTCGCCCCGCCCACCCTGGTGCCGGTCGGCGTCGAGACGTGGCCCTGCGAGGTGTCGTACGACCTCGACGCCGTCCTGCCGAAGTCCGACGCGGTGATGATGCTCCGCGTCCAGCGCGAGCGGATGAACGCCGCCTTCTTCCCGACCGAGCGCGAGTACTCGCGGCGCTACGGCCTCGACGGCGAGCGCATGGCGAGGATGCCCGAGCACGCCATCGTGATGCACCCCGGCCCGATGGTGCGCGGCATGGAGATCACCGCCGAGGTCGCCGACTCCGAGCGCTGCACCGTCGTCGAGCAGGTCGCCAACGGCGTCTCCATCCGGATGGCCGTCCTGTACCTGCTGCTCGGCGGCAACGAGCCCGCCGTCACCCACACCCGCCCCACCGGCTCCGAGGAGAAGTAAGACCCATGAGCAAGATCCTGATCCGTGGTGCGAAGGTGCTCGGCGGCGAGCCGCGGGACGTGCTGATCGACGGTGAGGTCATCGAGGCGGTCGGCACCGGCCTGTCCGCCGAGGGCGCGGAGGTCGTGGAGGCCGGCGGCAAGGTGCTGCTGCCGGGGCTGGTCGACCTGCACACCCACCTGCGCGAGCCCGGCCGCGAGGACTCCGAGACCGTGCTGACCGGCACGCGCGCGGCCGCCTCCGGCGGCTACACGGCCGTGTTCGCCATGGCCAACACCTTCCCGGTCGCCGACACCGCCGGTGTCGTCGAGCAGGTCTACCGGCTCGGCCGGGAGCACGGCTATTGCGACGTGCAGCCCATCGGCGCCGTCACCGTCGGCCTGGAGGGCAGGAAGCTCGCCGAACTGGGCGCCATGCACGAGTCGGCCGCCGGGGTCACCGTCTTCTCCGACGACGGCAAGTGCGTGGACGACGCCGTGATCATGCGCCGCGCCCTGGAGTACGTGAAGGCCTTCGGCGGGGTCGTCGCCCAGCACGCGCAGGAGCCGCGGCTGACCGAGGGCGCCCAGATGAACGAGGGCGTCGTCTCCGCCGAGCTGGGGCTCGGGGGCTGGCCCGCGGTGGCCGAGGAATCGATCATCGCCCGGGACGTCCTGCTTGCCGAGCACGTCGGCTCCCGCGTCCACATCTGCCACCTGTCGACCGCCGGCAGCGTCGAGATCGTCCGCTGGGCCAAGTCCCGCGGCATCGACATCACCGCCGAGGTCACCCCGCACCACCTGCTCCTCACCGACGAGCTGGTGCGCACGTACAACCCCGTCTACAAGGTCAACCCGCCGCTGCGCACCGAGCGCGACGTGCACGCCCTGCGCGAGGCCCTGGCCGACGGCACGATCGACATCGTCGCCACCGACCACGCCCCCCACCCGCACGAGGACAAGGACTGCGAGTGGGCCGCGGCCGCCATGGGGATGGTGGGCCTGGAGACCGCGTTGTCAGTGGTCCAGGAGACCATGGTCGACACGGGCCTGCTGGACTGGGCCGGCGTCGCCGACCGGATGTCCGTCAAGCCCGCGCAGATCGGACGGGCCACCGGGCACGGCCGTCCCGTCTCGGTCGGTGAGCCCGCCAACCTCACCCTCGTCGACACGGAATACCGTGGTCAGGTGGACCCCGCGGGCTTCGCCTCGCGCAGCCGCAACACCCCCTACCAGGGGCGTGAGCTGCCGGGCCGTGTGACGCACACGTGGCTGCGGGGCAAGGCCACGCTCGTCGACGGGAAGCTCACGTGACACCTCTCATCCTGCTGGCCGAGGCCAGGAAGTCGGCCGACGTCACCGACTGGCCGGCCCGCATCGGCTGGCTCGTCGGACTCCTCCTGTTCATCGCGCTCGTCTACTGGCTGATGCGCGAGGGCTGGAAGTGGCGCGGCACGCTCCAGAGCGACCTTCCGGAGCCGCCCAGCGCGCCGGAGGAGACCGGCCCGGTGAAACTTGAGCTGAGCGGCCGCTACCACGGCTCCACCACCGCGGGGCAGTGGCTGGACCGGATCGTGGCCCACGGCCTGGGCACCCGCAGCCGGGCCGAGCTGACCCTGACCGAGGCGGGCCTGGAGGTCGAGCGTCCCGGAGCGAACGACTTCTTCATCCCCGCCGCCGCACTGCGCGGGGCCCGGCTGGAGGCGGCCATCGCCGGCAAGGTCCTCCCCGAGGGCGGCCTGCTGGTGGTGACCTGGGCGCTCGGCGACAAACTGATCGACTCCGGCTTCCGCTCCGAGCAGGCGGCCGAGCACACCGAGTGGGTCGACACCCTGAACCACATGATCAACGACACGGAAGGCGCACGATGACGACCTCCACCAGGGGAGCCGCCAAGGTTCCCGCCGTACTCGTCCTGGAGGACGGCCGGATCTTCCGCGGCCGCGCCTACGGGGCCGTGGGGGAGACCTTCGGCGAGGCCGTGTTCTCCACCGGCATGACCGGCTACCAGGAAACCCTGACCGACCCGTCGTACGACCGCCAGATCGTCGTCGCGACCGCCCCGCAGATCGGCAACACGGGCTGGAACGACGAGGACGACGAGTCGAGCCGCATCTGGGTCTCCGGCTACGTCGTGCGCGACCCCGCGCGCGTGCCGTCCAACTGGCGGGCCAAGCGCTCGCTGGACGACGAGCTGGTCGCCCAGGGCGTGGTCGGCATCTCCGGGATCGACACCCGCGCCCTCACCCGCCACCTGCGCGAGCGCGGCTCCATGCGCGCCGGCGTCTTCTCCGGCGAGGCGATCGCCCCCGAGGCCGAGCTGCTGGAGCGCGTGCAGGCCCAGCCCCGCATGAAGGGCCTGAGCCTGTACGAGGAGGTCGCCACCAAGGAGGCCTACGTCGTCCCGGCCGTCGGTGCGAAGAAGTTCACCGTCGCCGCGATCGACCTCGGCATCAAGGGCATGACCCCGCACCGCATGGCCGAGCGCGGCATCGAGGTGCACGTCCTGCCCGCCACCGCCACGCCCGACGACATCTACGCCGTCGAGCCGGACGGCGTGTTCTTCTCCAACGGCCCCGGCGACCCGGCCACGGCCGACGGCCCGGTGGCCCTGATGACCGCCGTCCTGGAGCGGAAGACGCCGCTGTTCGGCATCTGCTTCGGCAACCAGATCCTCGGCCGCGCCCTCGGCTTCGGCACCTACAAGCTGAAGTACGGCCACCGGGGCATCAACCAGCCGGTCCAGGACCGCACGACCGGCAAGGTCGAGGTCACTGCGCACAACCACGGCTTCGCCGTGGACGCGCCGCTCGACCAGGTCAGCGAGACGAAGTTCGGCCGCGCCGAGGTCTCGCACGTCTGCCTGAACGACGACGTCGTGGAGGGGCTCCAGCTGCTCGACCAGCCGGCCTTCTCCGTCCAGTACCACCCCGAAGCGGCAGCGGGCCCGCACGACGCCGCCTACCTGTTCGACCGCTTCGTTTCCCTGATGGAGGGCCAGCGTGCCTAAGCGCACCGATATCCAGTCCGTCCTGGTCATCGGCTCCGGCCCGATCGTCATCGGCCAGGCCGCCGAGTTCGACTACTCCGGCACCCAGGCGTGCCGCGTGCTCAGGGCCGAGGGCCTGCGCGTCATCCTCGTCAACTCCAACCCGGCGACGATCATGACCGACCCGGAGATCGCCGACGCGACGTACGTCGAGCCGATCACCCCGGAGTTCGTCGAGAAGATCATCGCCAAGGAGCGCCCCGACGCCCTGCTGCCCACCCTGGGCGGCCAGACGGCCCTGAACACCGCGATCTCGCTGCACGAGAACGGTGTCCTCACCAAGTACGGCGTTGAGCTGATCGGCGCCAAGCCCGAGGCCATCCACAAGGGCGAGGACCGCGACCTGTTCAAGGACGTCGTGGAAGAGGTCCGGCGCAAGACCGGCCACGGCGAGTCCGCCCGCTCGGTCATCTGCCACTCCATGGAGGACGTCCTCCAGGGCGTCGAGACCCTCGGCGGCTACCCGGTCGTCGTCCGCCCGTCCTTCACCATGGGCGGCGCCGGTTCCGGCTTCGCGCACGACGAGGAGGAGCTGCGCCGCATCGCCGGCCAGGGCCTCACGCTCTCCCCGACCACCGAGGTGCTCCTGGAGGAGTCCATCCTCGGCTGGAAGGAGTACGAGCTGGAGCTGATGCGGGACAAGCACGACAACGTCGTGGTCGTCTGCTCCATCGAGAACTTCGACCCGATGGGCGTGCACACCGGCGACTCGATCACCGTCGCGCCCGCGATGACGCTGACCGACCGCGAGTACCAGATCCTGCGGGACATCGGCATCGCCGTCATCCGCGAGGTCGGCGTCGACACCGGCGGCTGCAACATCCAGTTCGCGGTGAACCCCGAGGACGGTCGCGTGATCGTCATCGAGATGAACCCGCGCGTGTCCCGCTCGTCCGCCCTCGCTTCCAAGGCCACCGGCTTCCCGATCGCGAAGATCGCCGCCAAGCTGGCCGTCGGCTACACGCTGGACGAGATCCCGAACGACATCACGCAGGAGACCCCGGCCTCCTTCGAGCCCACGCTCGACTATGTCGTCGTCAAGGCCCCGCGCTTCGCGTTCGAGAAGTTCCCGCAGGCCGACTCCACGCTGACCACCACCATGAAGTCGGTCGGCGAGGCCATGGCCATCGGCCGCAACTTCACCGAGGCCTTCCAGAAGGCGCTGCGCTCGCTGGAGAAGAAGGGCAGCCAGTTCACCTTCGTCGGCGAGCCCGGCGACAAGCACGGCCTCCTCGAACAGGCCGTACGGCCCACCGACGGCCGCATCAACACGGTCATGCGGGCCATCCGCGCGGGCGCCACCCCCGAGGAGGTCTTCGCGTACACGAAGATCGACCCCTGGTTCGTGGACCAGCTCTTCCTGATCAAGGAGGTCGCGGACGAGCTCGCCGAGGCCCCCGAGCTGACCGCCGGGCTGCTGGCCGAGGCCAAGCGGCACGGCTTCTCCGACCAGCAGATCGCCGAGATCCGCGGCCTGCGCGAGGACGTTGTCCGCGAGGTGCGGCACGCCCTCGGCATCCGCCCGGTCTACAAGACGGTCGACACCTGCGCCGCCGAGTTCGCGGCGAAGACGCCGTACTTCTACTCCTCCTACGACGAGGAGAACGAGGTCGCGTCCCGCGAGAAGCCGGCCGTCATCATCCTGGGCTCCGGCCCGAACCGCATCGGCCAGGGCATCGAGTTCGACTACTCCTGCGTCCACGCCTCCTTCGCGCTGAGCGGCGCGGGCTACGAGACGGTGATGGTCAACTGCAACCCGGAGACCGTCTCCACGGACTACGACACCTCCGACCGCCTGTACTTCGAGCCGCTGACGCTGGAAGACGTGCTGGAGATCGTCCACGCCGAGCAGCAGGCCGGCCCGGTGGCGGGCGTGATCGTGCAGCTGGGCGGCCAGACCCCGCTGGGCCTCGCCCAGGCCCTGAAGGACAACGGCGTACCGGTCGTCGGCACCTCGCCCGAGGCCATCCACGCCGCCGAGGACCGCGGCGCCTTCGGCCGGGTCCTCGCCGAGGCGGGCCTGCCCGCCCCGAAGCACGGCACGGCCACCACCTTCGAGGGCGCCAAGGCCATCGCCGACGAGATCGGCTACCCGGTGCTCGTCCGGCCCTCGTACGTCCTCGGCGGCCGGGGCATGGAGATCGTCTACGACGAGACCCGCCTCGCGTCCTACATCGCCGAGTCGACCGAGATCAGCCCCTCCCGGCCGGTGCTCGTCGACCGCTTCCTGGACGACGCGATCGAGATCGACGTCGACGCCCTCTACGACGGCGAGGAGCTGTATCTCGGCGGCGTCATGGAGCACATCGAGGAGGCCGGCATCCACTCCGGCGACTCGGCCTGTGCCCTGCCCCCCATCACCCTGGGCGGCTACGACATCAAGCGCCTGCGGGCCTCGACGGAGGCCATCGCCAAGGGCGTCGGCGTGCGCGGCCTGATCAACATCCAGTTCGCGATGGCGGGCGACATCCTCTACGTGCTGGAGGCCAACCCGCGCGCCTCGCGCACCGTGCCCTTCACCTCGAAGGCGACCGCGGTGCCGCTGGCCAAGGCCGCCGCCCGGATCTCGCTGGGCGCGACGATCGCGGAGCTGCGCGCCGAGGGCCTGCTCCCGGCGACCGGCGACGGCGGCGAACTGCCGCTGGACGCGCCGATCTCCGTCAAGGAGGCCGTCATGCCGTGGTCGCGCTTCCGCGACATCCAGGGCCGCGGCGTCGACACCGTCCTCGGCCCGGAGATGCGCTCCACGGGTGAGGTCATGGGCATCGACTCGGTCTTCGGCACGGCGTACGCCAAGTCCCAGGCCGGCGCCTACGGCCCGCTGCCCACCAAGGGCCGCGCGTTCATCTCGGTCGCCAACCGCGACAAGCGCTCGATGATCTTCCCGGCGCGCGAACTGGTCGCGCACGGCTTCGAGTTGCTCGCCACCTCCGGCACCGCCGAGGTCCTCAAGCGCAACGGCATCAACGCCACGGTCGTGCGCAAGCAGTCCGAGGGCACCGGCCCGAACGGCGAGAAGACCATCGTCCAGCTCATCCACGACGGCGAGGTCGACCTCATCGTCAACACCCCGTACGGCACCGGCGGCCGCCTCGACGGCTACGACATCCGTACGGCGGCGGTGGCCCGTTCGGTGCCGTGCCTGACGACCGTCCAGGCCCTCGCCGCCGCCGTCCAGGGCATCGACGCCCTCAACCACGGTGACGTGGGCGTCCGTTCGCTCCAGGAACACGCGGAACACCTGACCGCGGCCCGCGACTAGCAGCCCTGAGGGGGACACCGGAAACGGTGTCCCCCTCTTCACGAGGACACCATGTACAAGATCTTTTTCAGTCTCGTCTTCACGCGGATGGACCCGGAACAGGCGCACCACATGGCCTTCCGCTGGATCCGCCTCGCCGTCCGCATCCCGGTGCTGCGCACCTTCGTCGCGGCCGCCCTCGCGCCCCGCCACAAGGAGCTGCGCACCGAGGCCTTCGGGCTGCGCATGCACGGGCCCTTCGGGCTGGCCGCCGGCTTCGACAAGAACGCCGTCGCGATCGACGGCATGGCGATGCTGGGCTTCGACCATGTCGAGATCGGCACGGTGACGGGGGAGCCGCAGCCCGGCAACCCCAAGAAGCGGCTGTTCCGCCTCGTCGCGGACCGCGCGCTCATCAACCGCATGGGCTTCAACAACGACGGTTCCCTGACCGTGGCGGCCCGCCTCGCGACCCGCGAGCCGGTCTTCAGGACCGTCGTGGGCGTCAACATCGGCAAGACCAAGGTGGTCCCGGAGGCGGAGGCCGTCGGCGACTACGTGAAGTCCGCCGAGCGGCTCGCGCCGTACGCCGACTACCTGGTCGTCAACGTCTCCTCGCCGAACACGCCCGGCCTGCGCAACCTCCAGGCCACCGAGTCGCTGCGCCCGCTGCTGACCGCCGTGCGCGCGGCCGCCGACCGCACGGTCGCGAACCGCCGCGTCCCGCTGCTGGTGAAGATCGCCCCCGATCTCGCCGACGAGGATGTCGACGCCGTCGCCGACCTGGCCGTGGAGCTGGGCCTGGACGGCATCATCGCCACCAACACCACCATCGCGCGCGAGGGCCTCGGCCTGCGCTCCGCACCCTCACTCGTGCGGGAGACCGGCGGCCTGTCCGGTGCCCCGCTCAAGGAGCGCTCCCTGGAGGTCCTGCGCCGCCTGTACGCGCGCGTGGGCGACCGGATCACCCTGGTGGGCGTCGGCGGCGTCGAGACCGCCGAGGACGCCTGGCAGCGGATCCTGGCCGGCGCCACGCTGGTCCAGGGCTACAGCGCCTTCATCTACGAGGGTCCCTTCTGGTCCCGCGCGATCCACAAGGGCCTCGCGGCGCGCCTGCGCACCAGCCCCTACGCCACCCTCGCCGACGCGGTCGGCGCCGACGTGAGGAAGCCCGCATGACCTCGATGGAGCCCTTCGGCGCCCGGCTGCGCCGCGTCATGGACGAGCGCGGCCCGCTGTGCGTCGGCATCGACCCGCACGCCTCGCTGCTCGCCGGGTGGGGTCTGGACGACGACGTGGCCGGTCTGGAGCGGTTCAGCCGCACGGTCGTCGAGGCCGTGGCCGACCGGGTCGCCGTGATGAAGCCGCAGAGCGCCTTCTTCGAGCGCTTCGGCTCGCGCGGCGTCGCCGTCCTGGAGACGGTCGTCCGGGAGGCGCGCGCGGCCGGCACGCTCGTCGTGATGGACGCCAAGCGCGGCGACATCGGTTCCACCATGGCCGGGTACGCGGAGGCGTACCTGCACCAGGACGCCCCGCTGTTCTCCGACGCCCTGACGGTCTCGCCGTACCTCGGCTACGGCTCGCTCAGCCCGGCCGTGGCCCTCGCCCGCGAGAGCGGCGCCGGCCTGTTCGTGCTGGCGCTGACCTCGAACCCGGAGGGCCCCGAGGTGCAGCACGCGGTGCGTGCCGACGGCCGCAGCGTGGGGGCGACCATGCTGGCCCACCTGGCCGCCGAGAACGCCGGGGAGGAGCCGCTGGGCTCCTTCGGCGCCGTCGTCGGCGCGACGGTCGGCGACCTGTCGTCGTACGACCTCGCGATCAACGGCCCGCTGCTGGCGCCCGGCGTCGGCGCGCAGGGGGCGACGGCGGCCGACCTTCCGAAGGTCTTCGGCTCGGCGCTGCGCAACGTCGTGCCGAACGTGAGCCGGGGTGTTCTGCGTCACGGTCCCGACACGGCGGCGGTGCGCGCGGCCGCGGAGCGTTTCGCCGAGGAGATTCAGGCCGTCGTCGCAGGTTCCTGAGCCCTCCGATGTATGTCCGGGCAGGCGGCAGGTCGGCGACTTGAGTGTGAATACATCCTCAAATCGGGGGCATTATGTCTGAAATGTCCGTCCTGGCGGAGGCTGACCAGGACTTTTCCGCTGTTCTCGCTGACTCTGGCGGACTTGCCCGCTAGTCTCCGAGCAGTGGGGGCACCTCCCGCGCCCTCAAGACAGTGGGGGAGAACGGGCAGCGTGTTGCTCGTGGCTCCCCAGGTGTGGGGCGACTAGGTTCCTCACCGGTCCGTATCCGACAGTTCGACATCCGAGGTGACGTAGGCGTGGCTCTTCCGCCCCTTACCCCTGAACAGCGCGCAGCCGCGCTCGAAAAGGCCGCCGCGGCTCGCCGGGAGCGGGCCGAGGTCAAGAATCGACTCAAGCACTCCGGCGCCTCCCTGCACGAGGTCATCAAGCAGGGCCAGGAGAACGACGTCATCGGCAAGATGAAGGTCTCCGCGCTGCTCGAGTCGCTGCCCGGCGTGGGCAAGGTCCGCGCCAAGCAGATCATGGAGCGTCTGGGCATCTCCGAGAGCCGCCGCGTGCGGGGTCTCGGTTCCAACCAGATCGCCTCCCTGGAGCGTGAGTTCGGCAGCACCGGCTCCTGAGTCCTGCTCCCCGGTCCACGGGGAGCAGACCGGGCGTCCCGGGCACCCCGGGATTGCTGGAATAATCGCTGCATGAGTGAACGTCCGCGGCTGACCGTGCTCTCCGGCCCCTCGGGGGTCGGCAAGAGCACGGTCGTCGCCCATATGCGCAAGGAACACCCCGAGGTCTGGCTCTCGGTGTCGGCCACCACCCGCAAGCCCCGCCCCGGGGAGCGGCACGGAGTCCACTACTTCTTCGTCACCGACGAGGAGATGGACAAGCTGATCGCCAACGGTGAGCTGCTGGAGTGGGCCGAGTTCGCCGGGAACCGCTACGGCACGCCGCGCGCGGCTGTGCTGGAGCGCCTGGAGAACGGCGAGCCCGTTCTGCTGGAGATCGACCTCCAGGGCGCCCGGCAGGTCCGGGAGTCGATGTCCGACGCCCGACTGGTGTTCCTGGCTCCTCCCTCCTGGGAGGAGCTCGTGCGCAGGCTGACCGGCCGGGGCACCGAGTCGCCCGAGGTCATCGAGCGCCGCCTGGAGGCGGCCAGGACCGAGTTGGCGGCCGAGCCGGAGTTCGACATGACCTTGGTCAACACCTCCGTCGAGGACGTGGCGCGCGAGCTGCTAGCCTTGATGGACGTTGTGTGATCGTTCTCGATCTTTTTCCCTCTTTCGGAAGGTAGAGCGTGTCCTCTTCCATCACCGCGCCCGAGGGCATCATCAACCCGCCGATCGACGAGTTGCTTGAGGCCACCGACTCGAAGTACAGCCTCGTGATCTACGCCGCCAAGCGCGCCCGTCAGATCAACGCGTACTACTCCCAGCTCGGCGAGGGCCTGCTGGAGTACGTCGGCCCGCTCGTCGACACCCACGTGCACGAGAAGCCGCTCTCGATCGCCCTGCGTGAGATCAACGCGGGTCTGCTGACGTCCGAGGCCATCGAGGGCCCCGCGCAGTAGTACTTTCAGATCGCAGTTGACTTATCCACAGGCCCGGCAGGCATGCTGCCGGGCCTGTGGTGTGTGATGGTCCCGTAGGTTCCGAGCCGGGGAGAGACGGTGGACAAGCCGAAGGTCGTTCTGGGGGTCAGTGGCGGAATCGCCGCGTACAAGGCCTGTGAGCTGCTGCGCAGACTGACGGAGTCGGGTCACGACGTACGCGTCGTCCCCACCGGCTCGGCGCTGCACTTCGTCGGCGCCGCCACCTGGTCCGCGCTGTCGGGCAACCCCGTCTCGACGGAGGTCTGGGACGACGTCCACGAGGTCCCGCACGTCCGCATCGGCCAGGGCGCCGACCTCGTCGTCGTCGCGCCCGCCACGGCCGACACGCTGGCCAAGGCAGCCCACGGCCTCGCCGACGACCTGCTGACCAACACGCTCCTGACCGCCCGCTGTCCGGTCGTCTTCGCGCCCGCCATGCACACCGAGATGTGGGAGCACCCGGCCACCCAGGAGAACGTGGCCACGCTGCGCCGCCGCGGCGCCGTCGTCATCGAGCCCGCCGTCGGCCGGCTCACCGGCGTCGACACCGGCAAGGGCCGGCTGCCCGACCCGGCCGAGATCTTCGAGGTCTGCCGCCGGGTGCTGGCCCGGGGCGCCACCGAGCCCGACCTGAAGGGCCGCCACGTGGTCGTGTCGGCCGGCGGCACCCGCGAGCCCCTCGACCCGGTCCGCTTCCTCGGCAACCGCTCCTCCGGCAAGCAGGGCTACGCCCTCGCCCGCACCGCCGCCGCCCGCGGCGCCCGTGTCACGCTGATCGCGGCCAACACCGGCCTGCCCGACCCCGCGGGCGTGGACGTCGTCCCGGTCGGTACGGCGGTCCAGCTGCGCGAGGCCGTCGTGAAGGCGGCGGCGGACGCCGACGCGGTCGTCATGGCCGCCGCCGTCGCGGACTTCCGCCCGGCCGTCTACGCCGCCGGGAAGATCAAGAAGAAGGACGGCCAGGAGCCCGAGCCGATCGTCCTCCTACGGAATCCGGACATTCTTGCGGAGATTTCCGCCGATCGTGCCCGGCCGGGGCAGGTGGTCGTCGGCTTCGCCGCCGAGACCGACGACGTCCTCGCGAACGGCCGCACCAAACTCGCCCGCAAGGGCTGTGACCTGCTCGTCGTCAATGAGGTGGGGGAGCGCAGGACGTTCGGCTCCGAGGAGAACGAGGCCGTCGTGCTGGGCGCCGACGGCAGCGAGACCGCCGTGCCGCACGGGCCCAAGGAAGCCCTGGCCGACACCGTGTGGGACCTGGTCGCCGAGCGCCTGCACTGAGCCCCGGCGCGCCCCCGCGGACGCCCGCTGGGGGCGTGCGCGAGCATTTCTCGATCACCTCTCGATTCGCGTGTGGCGACCCTGGTCAACGCCACCGGGCATTGGGCAGAATGCCCGTGCCGCAGGTCACAGCACTCCCGAGAGGTGAGACTGTGGCCCATCGGGCGAGTGCGACCGATAAACTGTTCCAGGTCGGCATCAGGCGCAGCCCTCGTGCCGACAGAAAATGATCAGCCAGCAGCCGCTGCAACCACAGGGAGCGTTGTGTCCCGTCGCCTGTTCACCTCGGAGTCCGTGACCGAGGGCCACCCCGACAAGATCGCTGACCAGATCAGCGACACCATTCTCGACGCGCTTCTGCGCGA